>DATKAF010000107.1:0-23596 GCA_035498395.1 Anaerolineales bacterium | reverse complement strand
ACCGCCGATTTGCTCCTGCTTCACCTACGGCGACACTGGTGTTTTACCACGGAGGCGGCGCGCATAGCGGAGCCGGTTATCAGCATGTAGGCAGCGGCCTGCAAAGCCAGTACAACATAGCCGTTTACACGCCGGATATTCGCGGACACGGCGCTTCGGGTGGACCGCGGGGCGACGCTCCAAACCCGGAACAGGTATGGGCGGATGTAACGACGCTGATCCATCGCGCTCGAACGGATCACCCCGGCGTGCCGGTTTTCCTGGGCGGACATTCGTCAGGCGCGGCGCTGGCGCTCAGCTATGCAGGACAGGCTGATCACGAGCCTGTCAGTGGATATGTGCTTGTTTCGCCCCAGCTGGGCTCCCAGGCGCATGTAGATCGTTCATCGGCGGCGACTCCATTTGTGCGAGTCGACGGGGCCGCATTCGCGGGCTATGCCGCGAGCAGAGGCACATTGCACGGCCATGATTACGCGGTCCAATTCAATTACCCTGCCGAGCTTCTGGCTCGAGACCCCGGATTGGTTCCTGCGATCACCGTAAACATGTCGGTTGCGCTGATCCCGGCAGCGCCGGAATCGGCATTTGCCGGACTCGATCGACCGTTCGGCTTATGGATCGGCTCAGAAGATGAGTTGTTTATTCCAGAGAAGGTGCTGGCGTTTGGCGAACTCGCTACTTCCGTGCGACCTGCTTCAGAGATCGGGACGATTCGTGGAGCCAATCATCTGGGTGTGCTGTTGAAGGCGCATGAAGCCGCTGGCCCTTGGATGGTCAAAACGGTTCAGAATCCCTGAGCCTAGCGGAAAACGGCACCCAGCTGGAACTGCTTTGAGCGCGTAAGAGGGGCTGCGTCCTGCCACTCACTTTATCAAGGTTCCGCCGTAGACAATCAAGCCGAACCCAAAGAGCAATAGCACCAGCCACACCGGCGCGCTGACCAGCGCCTGGATCAGCAATCGCAGCGCGGTCAGGATGTCGGTCGGCGAATCCAGCAGCGAGCCGTTCTCGCCGCGGGTCAAGTTCTTGATAAGCTGGATGATGGCTCCGGCGACCCCGGCCAGCGTGGCAATGATGCCGACCACGATAATGATCCAACCCAATACGACGTTGTTCAGGACCATGGCTCCTCCTCGGTGTTCGTCTCTGAGGGCATTATACACGGGAGGCGGCAGCGGGCCAGAGGCTTACCGCGCGACGGATGAGGGAGCTTCTTCCTTTTGAACCATCGTTCGGTCTCGCTGGTCCACAGCTTTGCATTACAATCGCATTTCTCCGCAAGGACGAGTCATCAATTTGCTTCGTTGGAGTTCTTATGACCCTGCTCCGCAAACTCATGTATCCGACCCTGGTCGTCCTGACGGGCCTGCTGTCACTCTCCGGGTTGGCCGGCGGCATCGGCCTGCTTTTCAACCTGAACGCGCCGCCGGTTGAGCAGCTCGGCAATTCCGTATTCAAAGACTACGCGGTTCCGGGCCTCAGCCTCTTCTTCCTGGTTGGCGGGAGCGCGCTGCTGGCAACGGTGCTGCTCGTTCGGAAGAGCCGGTACGGGGCATTATCCGCTAACACGGCGGGTGTGATCATCATGTTCTTCGAGTTCGTCGAAGTGCTGGTGATCGGCTCTCCGGCGGGGGTCGCCCGGTCGCTCCAGATCATCTACTTCGGGTTGGGGACGCTGATCAGCGTATTCGCAACCGGCATTTGGTTCATCGACCTGCGGTTGCAGAAGTAGCCGGGAGCGGGAGAAGCAACAGGTAACGGCTCACGAATCCCGGTTCTTACCCCGTAACACCCTCGCGCCCAAAGTAGTCCTCCTGTATGGTGGCTAAAGCGATGAGCACACAAGAAAAAGTAGCGGTCGTTACGGGAGGCGCTTCGGGGATCGGCAAGAGCGTGGCGGAATGCTACGCCCAGGAGGGCATGGCGGTCGTCGTGGCCGACGTGGTCAAGGACCAGCCGGAAGGCACGGCGGACGGCATCCGCAAGGCGGGCGGCAAAGCCAGTGCGATCCGCGCCGATGTGTCCAATCCCGGCGACTGTGAGAAGATGGTCAAGGCTGCACTGGATCAGTACGGGCGGCTGGACGTCGCCTGCAACAATGCCGGTATCGGCGGCGAGACGAACACCACTGCCGACTACTCCATCGATGGCTGGCGCAAGATCATCGAAGTGAATCTCTCGGGCGTGTTCTATTGTATGAAATACGAGATCGCTGCCATGCATGGTGTGATCGGCCTGACGCAGACCGCGGCGGTCGAGTATGCACCCAAGGGCATCCGCATCAACGCGATGGGACCAGGCTTCATCAGCACCCCCATGATCCAGGAGCTGGAGAAGGACCCCACCGCCAACCAGATGCTGGTTTCGTAGCACCCGATCGGGCGGTTGGGCCGGCCGGAGGAGGTTGCCGAGCTGGTTATCTGGCTCAGCTCCGATAAGGCATCCTTCGTCACCGGCGCCTATTACCCGGTCGACGGCGGCTACTTGGCGAAGTGAAGCCTGCCTACGCTGATGTTTCAGCATAGCCGGGGCGGCCTGAATGGTCGCCTCGGCTATACGACTAGCAGCTATTTGACAACCAGACCATCAGACTATCAGATTACCCACAGTTGACCTGCCCTTTGTTTGCTCTTACAATACTACCGATGGCTTACCAACAGAGCCAATTTGCAGGTTTTTTTCGGCCCGACCACGACCCTCCGTCGCGGATGTCAGACCAGCTAGGGTCTACATTCGTTTACTAGAATCGGAGGAAATATCCCATGCCTACCCCCATCGTCTCGAAACGAGCTCCCACATATGCCGACGTTCCCGATGAAAAGTGGAACGATTGGCGCTGGCAGCTGAGTCACCGGCTGAACACCGCCGAAGAGATCGAGAAGATTCTCCCGTTGACCGAATCGGAGCGCAAGGCCCTGAACACCAGCGGCCTCTTCCGCGTCGACGTCACGCCCTATTTCATCTCCCTGGTCGATCCTGACGATCCGGCCGATCCGGTGCGCCTGCAGATCATCCCGACCGCGGGCGAGATCGTACCGTTCACCGGCATGATGGAGGACTCGCTGGCGGAGGACCGGCACTCGCCGGTCCCCGGCCTCGTGCACCGCTACCCCGACCGGGTGCTGATGCTCGTGACCACCCAGTGCGCCTCGTACTGCCGCTACTGCACGCGCTCCCGCATCGTCGGCGACCCGTCGCAGACCTTCTCCCGCAAAGAGTTCGAGATGCAGCTGGAGTACCTGCGCCGTACGCCGCAGGTGCGCGACGTGCTGCTCTCCGGCGGCGACCCATTGGTGCTAGCCCCCAAGATTCTCGAGGAGATACTGACCCGTTTACGCGAGATACCGCACATCGAGATCGTTCGCATCGGATCGCGCGTGCCGGTCTTCATGCCCATGCGCATCACGCAGGAACTGTGCGACATGCTCGCCAGGTTCCACCCGCTGTGGCTGAACATCCACGTCAACCACCCGAACGAGATCACACAGGAATTGGCCGAGGCCTGCGACCGCATGACCCGCGCCGGCATCCCGCTCGGCAATCAGTCCGTGCTGCTGGCGGGAGTCAATGACTGCGTGCACATCCAGCGCGAGCTGGTGCAGAAGCTGACGCGCATCCGGGTGCGGCCCTATTACCTGTACCAGTGCGATCTGGTGGAGGGGGCGGGGCATTTCCGCACGCCGGTTGCCAAGGGCATCGAGATCCTGGAGGGGCTGCGCGGCCACACCTCGGGCTACGCTGTCCCGCAGTATATCGTGGACGCGCCCGGCGGGGGCGGCAAGATACCGGTCATGCCGAACTACCTGCTGAGCATGTCGGACCACAAGGTGATCGTCCGCAACTACGAAGGCTTCGTCACGACGTACGAGGAGCCGGAGGAGTACAAGGCGCACGACCCGAAGACCTGCAAGTACTGCCAGAACAAGCGCCTGGAGCCGGGCCAAACGGGGATCACGGGGCTGCTCGACGGCGAGGAGATGTTCATCAAGCCGCAGGGATTCGATGAAATGCACGACCGCCACGGCGTTCAGCACCGCCTCAAGGATGAAAAGAAGTGGCAGCCGCTGGGCATCGGCGCGGGTGAATCGGCTCACAAGGACGAGGTATAGGCGGCTTCTACAGGCCGCACGTCATGTTGCTTTAGTGGAAGGAGATCGGCACGCAGCACGGAGGCACGGTGTGGACAATTCCCACAGCTCTGTGTCTCCGTGGTGAACCAGCAATGCAATCGAAGGAGAATGTCATGGTCAAAGAGCTCAGTAAGGCCATTCTGATCGTGGCGGCGCTGGCAGCGCTCGTGACTGCCTGCACGCCCGCGCCGGCGACCCTCTCTCCGGAGGACATCCAGGCGCAGGTTGCGACGCAGGTGGCTGCCACCGTCGGCGCGCAAGCCGATGTAGATGCCGCGGTGGCCGGCACGCTTACGGCGCAGGCGCCTGCCGCGACGCTTCCACCAACGCAGATCGCACTCGACCTGCCCACGGCGACCCCCATTGCCGCAACGGTGACGCCATTCGTCGTGGTCTCCTCCGGCGGCGGGGGCGGCGGATCGACCAAAGCCACCTATGCGTGCAGCTGGACCGAGATGAAGCCCAAGACGAACGAGTTCAGCCCGGGCGATGCGATCGACATCGTCTGGATCATCACGAACACGGGCTCCGCGGCATGGCCCTCCAAGAAAGACCTCGACTATGTGAGCGGCACGAAGTTCAGCGGATTCACGGGGCAGGAGCTGCCGCCCTTGAAGCCGGGTGACTCGGTCACGGTGTCGTTCGAAGGCAATGCGCCCAAGGAGAAGGGGCTCTACGGGATGCAGTTCAAGGTGGAAGGCGGCCTGTGCTGGCCTGCCATCAACATCCAGGTCGGCAAATCGAAGGACCCGTAGGCCGCGCCTGCCTGATCCCAGAGGAGAATCTGCCACGAACCGCCAGCGACGCAGCATCGTTTACGGGGTACTGGTCCTTGCGTTGGCGTTGATGAGCTGTGACGCCACAACGCTCATTGCGCCCGCGCCGGCCGCTTCCCCGCTGCCGCCACAATCCATCGACACGATCGTCGTGCAGACCGCCGGGGCCGCCTCGACGCAGACCGCGGCTGTGCTCCCGCCCACGCTGACGCCGACGATCACGCCGCTCCCGACGCGCACGTTCACCGTCACGCCGCCTCCATCACCGACTTTTGTCTTCCTGCTCGCCACTCTGACGCGCACGCCCCCCACCGCGGAACCGTCCTCCAAGGACTTCGCCTGTGCCCTGACCGATCAATCTCCGCAGGACGGCTCGAGCATCTCGAAGAATCAGACCTTCGCGGTTACGTGGACGGTCAAGAATACGGGCAGTTCCACGTGGGATTCAAATACGGTGGATTTCAGCTATGCCAGCGGCGCCAAGCTCTCGCCACTGAAGGCGGTGGACCTGCCAAAGACGGTCCCATCCGGCGACTCGCTCGACCTCAAGTTGACCATGGTGGCTCCCAGCTCTGCCGACACATACAGGACGGTGTGGACGCTGGAAGCCGGGAAGGACCCGTTTTGCCGCCTGGACGTGACCATCGTCGTAAAGTAAGCCGCGTGACTCTGCAAAAGAAGCCCTCCGGTTATGGCAACCGGAGGGCTTTGCTGTCTTCTTGGGTGGACTTCGCCTAGGAAGTGGGCGGCAGTGGTGCACTGGGTGGGGGAGGAGCGCTGGGCGCTGCTGCTACCGGCGCGGGCTTGCTTCGCAGTGTGAAGAAGCCAACCGCGACGGGAATCGCCAGCAGGAGCAGGGAGAGACAGATGCTGCTCGGCCCCAGCCAGACCGGCACAGGCGCCTGGCTGCTGACCCCGTTCAATTCGGTGGTCAGCGGGACTCCCGCCGCCGAGCCGACGCTCGCGAGAGCGCCCCAGATGCACAGGAACAGCCCCGGGCACCCGCAGAACACGACTGCAACAATGGTGGCGATCAGACCTCCGGTCCGGTTGTTCATTGGCATTCTCCTCGTTGAGTTTATGTTGGCTAGCTGCGGAGCTTTGCCCCAACCTCCTGCTCCAGCCTCCTGACTATCTTATTACGAATGGCGGCGGCCTCGGCGTCTGTCATGGTTTTGTCAGGCGCTTGATACGCCAGGCTGTATGCCAGGGATTTCTTCCCGGCGCCGATCTGGCTGCCCCGGTAGACATCGAAGAGGCGGACGTCGGCCAGGGCCTTGCCGCCTGTCTGCCGGATGAGCCCTTCGACTTGGGACGCGGCGACGGTCTCGTCCACGATGACCGCGATGTCTTCCAGTATAGGGGGAAACTCCGGCACCGGCTTGATGCCGTAGCTAGGCAGAACGGCCCGCATCGTCTCGAGATCGAAATCCGCCACCAGCACCGGCGCATCCGTCAGCTCATACTTCTCCGCGACACGCGGGTGCAGCTCGCCGAGCAGGCCGATGAGCTTTCCACCAACCGCGATCTCGGCTGCCTTGCCCGGATGGAGGTATGTGATCGACGTGGTTGGAGTGAAGGTCACGCCCGCCAGGTGCAGACCGTTCAGCATCAGCTCGATGCGGCCCTTCAGGTCGAAGAGGTCGCGCCTCGGCGACTCCGGCTGATCCCAGGCGAGGGCGCTGCGGCTGCCGGTCATTGCCAGTGCGAGCTCGCGCCGTTCGGTCGGCAGGTCGCCGGGTAGGGGCTCGAAGGCGGGGCCGATCTCGAAGAAGGCCAGGCTCTCGCTGAGGCGGGCGTTATGCTGCAGATCGTCGAGCACGGAGGCCAGCACGCTGCGCCGGAGGACGCTCTTCTCGGGCGCGATCGGGTTCGCGATTTTCACGTAGTCAAGCGCGACGCCTTGCAGCAGCCTCGCCTCGCTCTCCGGCGAGGTGAGCCGGTAGCCCACCACCTCGTCGAAGCCCAGCGTGGTGAGCAGGTCGCGCAGCCCTTCCTCCCATTCATGGGTCGGATTGCCGATCTGAGGCGGCAGCTCGTCCGCCATGTTGCTCTCGGGGATGCGGTCATAGCCGTACAGCCGCGCCACCTCCTCGAGGACGTCGGCAAGCCCTACGGCGCCTTCGCCGATGTCCAACCGGTTCGGCGGAGCGGTGACGATGACCTCGGTTCCGCGTACCGTGCACGCAAACTCCAGCCGTTCCAGCAGCGCCGCGATCTCACCGGCAGCTAGTTCGATGCCAAGCAGCCGCTTCACGTCATGGGGCGTCACGGTCACAACCGGCTGCGCGGGCTTGAGCGGATACTCGTCCACCAGCCCCGGCGCGACGGCTCCGCCTGACCAGCGTGCCATGTATTGCAAGCCGCGGCGCACACCCACGTCTGCTAGCGCGGGATGCACACCGCGTGAGAATCGGAATGACGCCTCCGATGGCAGGCTATGCTGCTGGGCCGTCCGCCGGATATTGATGAAGTTCCAGGCCGCGCCTTCCAGCAGGATGTTGCGTGTCTCCTCGGTCACCTCCGACTCGGCTCCGCCCATGATGCCCGCGATGGATAGCGGTCCCTTCTCATCGCAGACCAGCACGTTCATCGATGTCAACGTCCGCTGCATGCCGTCCAGCGTCGTCAGCTTTTCGCCGTCCTGCGCAGTGCGGGTAATGATGCGGACGGGCCGATCCCCAGCGCGTTGCTTGAGCACATCGTAGTCGAACGCGTGCAGAGGCTCGCCCAGCTCCAACATGGCGTAGTTCGTCGCATCGACAATGCAATTGATGGGCCGCATCCCTGCCAGCTTCAGCCTGCGCTGGATCTCATACGGGCTGGGGGCGATCACCACGTTCCGGATCAACCCGGCCACGAAACGCGGGTTCAGCTCCGGCTTTGTGATCTCTATCTTCACCAGGTCACCTACCGGCTCGCCCTGCGTCTGGTAGATCAGGTCGGGCTGCTTCAACTCACGGCCCGTCATGGCGGCCAGTTCGCGCGCCACGCCGATCACGTTCGCATTGCGGGCCATATTCGGCAGGATGCTGATGTCGAACACCGCATCGCCGATGTAATCTGCCAGCGGCGTCCCGACCGGCGCATCGTCGTCGAACAGGATGATGCCCTCGTGCTCCTCGGAAATGCCAAGCTCCTTCTCGGAGCACACCATGGAGTACGACTCCACGCCGCGTATCTTCGTGCGCTTGAGCGTGGTAAGCTGCAAGCCCTCGGCGTGGCCATCGTACAGCGTAGAGCCTTCTTTGGCATAGGCCACCTTGAGCGGCTTCGCCAGCCGGCCCTGCCCTTTGAGATGGAAGATGTTGGGCGCGCCGGTCAGCACGGTCTGTTCCTTCTGCCCATCGTACAGGTCAAGCAGCGTGAGCCGGTCCGCGTTCGGGTGCGGCTTGACCTCCCGGATCTCGGCAACAACAATCTTGTCCTTGTCCCAGCCGATGCCGGCCGTCTTGAATTCATGAGCTTGCCCGCTGCTCGAGGACGGCATTGGCAGGCCGGCGTATTGGATCTCGTCGACCTCCAGGGCGGCCAGGGTCAGCTTATGCGCGATATCCTCGACCGATAGGCCGCCCAGGTCGATGAAGTCAGTGAGCCAGGAGAGGGGTATCTTCATGCATGCCTCGCAGCAGATCAGAACTGTTCCAGGAAGCGGACATCGTTCGCCCAGAAGTAACGGATGTCGTCGATGCGGTAGCGCAGCATGAGCTGGCGCTCGGGGCCCATCCCGAAGGCAAAACCGCTGTAGCGTTCAGGGTCATAGCCGCCGTTCTCAAGCACGATGGGGTGGACCATCCCGCAGCCCAGGATCTCCAGCCACCCGGAGCCTTTGCATACATTGCAGCCCTTGCCGCCGCAGACATAGCACTCCACGTCCATCTCCGCCGATGGCTCGGTGAACGGGAAGTAGGAGGCCCGGAAGCGGGCGCGCGCCCTCTGCCCGAACATCCTGCGGGCGAAATTGGTCAGGCAGCCCTTCAGGTCGGCGAAAGTGATGCCGGGGCCTACGGCCAGCCCTTCGACCTGGTTGAACTGCACCTCGCTGCGGGAGGTGATCTGCTCGTTCCGGTAGCACATGCCCGGCAGCGCGATGCGGATGGGCGGCGGGTTCTGCGGGTTCATGGCCGCGTACTCGCGCATGGCGCGGATCTGGCCCGGCGAAGTATGCGTGCGGAGCAGGATCGGGTTTTCGCCGCGCTCTCCCGCCTCCACGTACAGCGAGTCCTGCATGTCACGGGCGGGGTGATGCGGCGGGAAGTTAAGCAACTGGAAATTGACCTCGTCGGTCTCCACCTCCCGCGAGGTGTAGACCTGGAAGCCCATCTCTGCCAGGATCTGAAGCACGCGGCGAAGCTGCTGAGTCGAGGGGTGCAGCCGGCCCCGCTGGATGGTGCGGCCCGGCAGCGTGACATCCAGCTTCTCCTCGGCCAGTGACCGCTCCAGTTGTGCGTGTCGCAGGGCTTCCGTCTTTTCGGCCAGGGCTGCCTCGAGCGTTACCTTGACCTCGTTGGCGGCCTGGCCCGCCTTCGGCCGCTCCTCTTTGCTCAAGCCGCCCAGGCTGCCGAAGATCTTCATCAACAGCGAGTTGCGTCCCAGGTACTCGACCCGCCACGCTTCCAACCCGGCCTCGTCCCGGACGGACGTCAGGGCCTGCGTCGCTTTTGCAATGATCTCCAGTGGATCTGCCATATTCTCGCCTCACACGATGCCGATTCTTCAAAAATAAACCTCCCGTCCAACACTGGGACGGGAGGGATTTCCCGCGGTGCCACCCAAGTTAACTGCTCGCGCAGTTCTCTCGTTGAGGGCAGCCTGTTCGCTCGAAATGCTGCTCTCTCCCCGGTAACGTGAGGACCACGGCCCAGACTACTCGCCGGCTTGCATGGCTTTCACCTGGGCGGCTCGGGAGGGAACTTCCGCCGGTTTCCACCGCGCCTGGGTCTCAATCAACGCCCGGGCATCCCTGTCGGCTTCCGCCGACGTACTTTCCTCCGTCGCAGCCGTTTCAAAAAAGCTTGCCGTAATTATCTGCAAAAGCAGGAGCCTGTCAAGCCTCGCTCCCCGCTCTCAACCCGCAGGTATAATCTTCTCGATGAATCCCCGCCTCAAAAAGGCCCTGCTGTTCCTGGTACTGGTTGCTTTGCTGGCGGTGCCGCGACTCGCCGGTCTGGACCGGTTCGCCACCATCGATGAGCCCTACTGGCTGACGGCCGGCTCGGATTTCTACTATGCCCTCGGTCAGCGGGCGTTCGAAAAGACGGTCTACGATTATCACCCGGCCGTCACGACCATGTGGATCGTCGCGGCCGCCATGCTCGCCTACTTTCCCCAGTACCGAGGCCTGGGCCAGGGATACTTTGACGTCTATAAGGACACCCTCGAACGGTTCCTCCTGTCTCATGGCCGGACGCCGCTGGGCCTGCTCACCACCGGACGCGTGATCCAGTCCCTCGTGATCGTCTTCCTTCTGCTGGTGATCTTCTGGTTTCTCCAGAAGCTGCTCGGCAACGCCGTGGCCTGGACCGGCACCCTGCTCATTTCGTTCGACCCATTCTTCCTCGGGCACTCGCGGCTTCTGAACCACGAGGGCATGCTATCGCTCTTCGTGATGGTCTCGCTGCTGGTGCTGCTCACGTATCACCTGGCAGACCGCCGACTCCTGTATGTCGCGGTGTCGGGCGCCGCGGCCGGCTTCGCGCAGCTCACAAAGTCCTCGTCCATCGTTCTCCTGCCGGTCATCGGGCTGCTCTTCCTCCTGGATTGGCTGATCCAGAAGGACGTCTCGTGGAGACGGCGTCTTCTGGTCGCCTTGCGCGATATAGGCATCTGGGCTAGCATGCTGGTTTTGGCATATGTCGCCTTCTGGCCGGGCATGTGGGTGGCGCCGGGCGAGATGCTCTACCAGGTCTTCGGCAACGCCTTCAGCTACGCCTTCGAGGGATCGCGCCTTTCCGTGACGGGCGGCGTGGATACAACTCCCTATCAGTTCAACTGGCACGACCTGTATGCGATCGTGTGGGGTATGGAGTGGAGGACCACCGTCGTCGTCTGGGTCGGGTTAGTGCTGGGAGTCCTGGCGGCTATTCGCCAGGGCAGGACCGTGCGCGTTGTGCTGGTGTCCCTGTTCGTGATCGGCGTGGCGTTCGTTCTCCTGTTCGGGATTGCCAGCGGCCGCAACTCCGCACACTATATGCTGACGGCGTACGTCGCGCTGGATATCATCGCCGCCGCAGGATACATCTACGCTGCCAATTGGCTGGCGCAGCGCTTTCCGCGAACGGGGCACTGGGCGGTGCCGGCGGTGGCCTCGGTGGCCGTCCTCCTGCAAGCCGCGAGCGCCCTGCCATTCTTCCCGTACTACTATACCTACTTCAACCCGGTCATGGCCGCCGGGAACCCCGGAGGGCATACTCCCAACTACGGCTATGGTGAAGGCTTGGAGCTTGCAGCCGATTACTTATCAAAGCAGCCGGATGCCGCGGGCTCGACCGCGGTTGTATTCTATGGGCGCGGCGCGTTCTCGTATTTCTATCCCGGCAGGACCGAGCAGCTAAAGGCTGTCTATGCAGATAGTGAGAATGTGCCGCAGCTCATCGACGTGCTCCATGGCTCGCGCTACGTCGTGCTCTACTATGCCCTGGAGCACCAGCGGAACTCGCCCGCGAATGTCATGCAGGCTCTGGAGAGCATCCAGCCGCTAAAGTCCATCTGGATGAACGGCATCGAGTACATACGCATTTATGATGTAAGGGATCTGCCGCAAGCCTTTTACACCGCGCTGGAACAGTAGGGCCGCGCCAAACCAAGAAGAAAAGAGGCCAGGGAACCTGCTCCCTGGCCTCATCGTTCATTCGGCATTGTTCTTGCTAGGGCGTTGCCGAGGCTTGCGGCGCCTTCGTCGGATACTGCGTATACGTTGGAACCAGTGTGCGCGTGGGCGGAGGGGTGGCTGTTGCTGTATTCGTCGGCAGGAATTCCGGATCGCCGAGCCACGGCAGGAAGCGCGTCATGCTCTTTGCATCGTCCGACCCCTTGATCTCGCAGCGCTGCAGCACGAACAGATTCCCGTTGCCCTGCTGCCACGCGAAACCGCTCGCTCCCATGGCGGCAATGTAACCGGCGAAATGCACGTAATCGCCGGCCGCGTTGTCCTCGCCGCCAAAGGGATATGCAAAGGTGAGGATGGGCACTCCGAGACGTTCCTGCAAGTCCTGGCGCGACTGCACGATCTCGTACCGCTGGATCTCCGGACTGCCGATCAGGCTGCGGTGGGTTTCGCTGTGGCTGCCAACCTCCCAGCCCGCCTTGGCCATCTCCAGTATCTGGTCGGTCGTCAAGTAATTGGGTTGGTTCATAAACTGCACGACGACGTACAGCACGCCGGTGAATCCATATTTCTTCAGGATAGGGAACGCGTTCGTGTAGTTATCGGCGTTCCCGTCGTCGAAGGTGATCAGGATCGGCCGCGGGGGCAGTGACGCGCCCTTCGCGATGGCGTCCACCAATTGGGAGGTTGTGATTGTTTGATATCCCCAGTCGTGGAGCAGCTTGATCATGTCTTCGAACTTGTCCGGCGGGACGTAATACCGGCTGCCGATGGG
This sequence comes from Anaerolineales bacterium, assembly GCA_035498395.1. Lineage (GTDB taxonomy): Bacteria > Chloroflexota > Anaerolineae > Anaerolineales > Villigracilaceae > Fen-1038. Next base: position 11,089 of record DATKAF010000107.1, on the reverse strand, counting down.
CGACACGGCAATGTGATGGAACAGCAGGATCGGCACGTTGACCTGCTTCGGTCCCTGCACGACCCAGGTTGGGGTTGGGCTAAGGGGAGGGGGTGGCGTCGGTGTGATGGTGGCTGTCGGTGAGACCGGCATCGATGTGGCAGTCGCCGGCGCAACAGTAGGGGGATCGGGGGTCGATACCGGCGCTGCGGGTGCCAGCGCAGCACAGCCCGCCAGAGCCATGCCTGCTGCCAGCAAGGCGATGATGAGGATTTTGCGAAAAGGCATTCGATTCTTCCAATGTAGAGCGGACGCCGGATTCTACCCCGATTCCGCGGCCACTGCCGGGTGCTAGGGGCGGTTCATCTCCCAGATAATGCGCAGGCCGTCCAGCGTGAGCCACGGAGCCAGTACGTCGATCACCTTCGTCTCCTGCGCCACGATACTGGCCAGTCCGCCGGTGGCAACCACCTTCATGTCATCCCCGAGCTCGGCTCGGAAGCGCGCCACCATGCCTTCTGCCATGCTCACGTAGCCGAACAGCAAGCCGGACTGCATGGCATGCACGGTATTCCGGCCGATCACGGAAGGCGGGCGTTGCAGATCGATGCGCTGGAGCTTGGCGGTATGCGTGAAGAGGGCGTCCGCCGCGAGGTTGATACCGGCAGTGATCGCGCCGCCGAGGTAATCTCCGTTTTTCGTCAGGGCGTTGAACGTCGTCGCAGTACCAAAATCGACGATACAAGCCGGGCCGCCGTACAGGCGCAGCGTCGCGACCGCATCCGCCACGCGGTCCGCCCCGACCGCCTTCGGGTCCTCGTACCGGATCCGGATGCCGGTCTTCACGCCGGTATCCACGACCAGCGGGTCCTGCTTCAGGTATTCCCGGCAGGCCTGCACGATACGCTGTGTGAGCTGTGGCACCACGGATGCCAGGCAGATGCCAGTCAGGTCCGAGTACGACCGATGTGCGTGTTCGAGCAGCCCAAGGAACTGGAGGCCGTACTCGTCCGGCATGCGCTCATGGTCCGTTGCGAGCCTCCAGTGCGGATCGAGCTGGTCGCCCTGGTAGAGGCCCAGCGTCAGGTTCGTATTGCCAACGTCAACGGTTAGAAGCATAGGCATCAGTCTTTTGTGGTTTCGATGGAAGGTGATTCGGAATGATGTCTTCCGGAGTTGCAAGCGACCAGAAGACCAAGACCAGTGCTGCTGGGAACAATTGGAACAGCAGCCGGTCCAACGAGTATTGCAAATGATACTCCAAAGGCACGGGCGTGATTGCGTAAATGAAGATATAGCCCAGTAGCTGAAGAGCAAGGACGATTGTGCACACCGCCGCGACCCTCCGCTGAGGGCGTTCCATCCGCATGCCGACGACTATTGAGAAGATCGCAAGAACGATGACAATGCTGACGCGCCAGTTCCCGAAATTCAATAGGGCTTTGCCGATCGCGGCGAATATGATCTCGTAGCGCTGCAATGAAACTAATTTGCGAAGGGCCTCTCCGAGATTGAAGCCCACGAACAAGTCATTCGGCGGAGCCAGGGTGGCTTTGTAATAGAGCACCATTACTATGGGGGCCGCCATGCCTGCTGCGAGAGTACCGAGCGTTCTCCATACTTGCCGCTGCAGCAACCCATAGACCGTGCAGCCGGCTAGCACCGCCAGGATAAAGAAGTCGCCTTCATTTTTGGTCCAAGCAGCCAACCCCGCCGCGAGTCCGGCCAATGCCAAGTGGGTGCGCTCGCCCTGAATTCCGTAGAGTGCCAGTAGCACGATCGTCGACAGAATAAAATACGAGAGGGGAATATCTGCGATTTGGTAAGCGCCAAGCGAGAAGAAGAAGGGAGTCCCCATCAAAACAAGCGATGCTAACGAGGCTTGGCCCCACGTCTTCAGATTGATTAGAGCCGCAAATGCCAGGCAGATCGTTCCATAAGTGAACAGGCTCGCCAGGACAATGGGCGTTCCCGTACTTTCCCTGTTCAGGAATTCCCATCCCCAGACATCATTGAGAGGGATGAGCAGTGGGTAATCGGCGTGAAATCTTGAATCAAATTCCGGCGAGAATACCCGGGTCCAATTGGACGTATCCCGATAGATGACGCGGGCGCGCAGGTTCCAGATTGCTTGTGCATCGCGATCGCCATGCGGACGTGTTAGAGAATACATGACGAAGCTGCTGCAGGAAAGCAGGAGCGTGGCAGCAAAGGCAACCGAAAGCGCCAGCCCGATCCAGGCCCCCCGGTAATGTACGCCAGGCATTCGGATCCGGATTTGTCGGCTGCCTCGGCGGAAAAGCTTTGCCAGGATCCACACGGCCAGAAGCCCCATCAAGGCCCATTCGAAGCCCCTTGCTTGATGGGTTAGGAGCAGCCAGGCAAAGAAGAGTAACGAAGTCGCTCCCAGCCCGATCCCCAATCCCAGGAATAGCTTCAGGATCGCCTGCCGCGTGTTGACCGTATGCCACATCGCGCTCACGATCAAGTATCCGAGGAGTACGGGAGGGACGAAGCTTACAAAGCTTGTGAGCATTAGGGTCCCAATTTGTGGATGAGATAAATGCCATACCCATAATGGTGGATCTTCGCATCCTTAAAGTTCTGGCTCAGCCAGTCGTCAGCTCCAGGAAGAGTGAAATTGCCAATGATCCATGGATAGTTGGCTCCCCTCTTTATGATGAGCGGCGCTAGCGTATATTGCGTGAGAACATACTCCTCGTCCTGGTCAGTTGGGTTATGGGTTGGATCAATATCCCAATCTGCGACATACCCAACTTCGTTCCTTATGTCGGTGGGCAGCTGGATCCTCGAGAGTCTGTGCTCCCACCGCGAAACAGGGTCGCCAGAAGTGAGGGAGACTTTCCATGTCTGATACACTGCCATCCAGTACTGGAGGGTGGAAAGTATGCTGGTTCCGGCCAACAGGAGGATGGCGAGGAGTTGAAAAGAACGTCGCCACATGGGATGATCTCCGGTACGTCTTCCCGCTATAGGGTGACGGTAACGTTTTCCGTGTTGCACCGGAGAATGTGGGCGTACGAATCGGTTGGGCGCGGCATGCTCGGTGTCTCCCTTCACATTTCTCTAGATCATATCTCACGAAGGTGCGGCGAATATGTTCTCCGGTGTCTGCGTCGCCATCAAGATCGCGAACGCGATCATGGGGAAGACCTGCAAGAATATTCTCTCAATCGAATAATCCAGGTGCCAGGTCAGGTCGTACGGCGTGATGACGTAGACCGCATAATAACCTGCGAGTTGAACAGCCAGCAGCACGGCCATTGCTGTGATCATGAGCCTGAGATTCTTCGTTACAGGCACGCGCGTCAGCAGAAAATACACCAGCAACACCAGGATCATGCCGACCGGCAGCGAGAGCAGTCGCCAGCCGCCGAAGACCAGGAGTTCGCGCCCAAAGAACTGGAGGATCTCCAAGTGGCGCGCAATGTCCATGGCCTGGGCCAGCGATCGCGCCGCTCCGTTGCTTAGTACGTCGCTTGGCGGAGCCAATACCAGCTTGAAATACAGGACAATGCTGTATGGGACGATAAGGCCGAGCCCGTACCACGACAGTAGTCGCCACGGTCTCTGACGCAGGAATGCGATCACGATTGCTGCAGCTGCGGCGATCACGAAAACGCTGCCCTCGTTCTTGACCCATGCCGCCAGCCCGGCGGTGATTCCCGCCAGCACGAGCAAGCCCGCTTTTCGATGCAGTACATATAGAGAGATCAGGATCACCGTCGCAAGGAAAAAATAGGCCAGCGGCAGGTCGGCCAGTTCGCGCGCTCCCTCATTGACGACTGCGGGCGTGCCCCATAAGAGGATCAACCCGAACGCCGCCTGCCCGACCGACTTCATGCAGGCCAGCGCGCTTACGAAAAGCCCGGCGCACGCGATCGCAAGCATGGCGCTCTGCACCATCGGCACATGCGGTGTCTCGCTGTTCAGCCCATCCCAGCCGGATGCGATGTTCATCGCCAGGAACAATGGATAGTCGGCATGGAAAATCGGGTCGATCTGCGCCGAGAATGAGCCGAGCCAGTTCGACTGGTCCCGGTAGATGAAGCGCGCCGCCCGGTTGTACATCATCCATGCATCCCAATCGCCCTGCCTGCGGCGCAGGATGTAGCTGGCAGTGCTGGCAAGCGAGATCAGGAGGATCAGAGCGCCGAGGCCGAGCAGGATGGTTTGCACCCGGGAAAGCCTCTCGAGCGCTGGCCGGCGCCATGGCTCGCTGCGATGCCGCTCCTGCCAGGTCGCGGCCCCCAGCACCCCAAGCAATTCGGCGATCTGTACGACAGCGAACCAATGCTGTCCCGCAAAGAACGACATGTAGAGGAAGTAGGATAGCGAGTTGATGCCCAAGCCGATCCCGATGCCGAGGAAAGCCTTGAAGATCAGGAATCGGGGGCCGTGTTCAGGCCAGATCAGGTGGACCAGCAATCCGCCGGTCAGGATGGGAACGAGGAAAGCCAGGATCATCGCCTGCTCAGCTCCCGGCCCTATGCAGCAGGTACAGCCCGCCCTTGAAGGGCGTCACTTCGAAACGGCTGCCGTTCGTTTTGCTCCACACGGCAAAGGCGGCCTTATCCAGGTTGGCGATATTCCATTCCTGGCTCGTGCCTCGCTTGATGATCAAGGGCGCCAGGACGTACTGCGTCAGCACGTATTCGCCCTCGTCGTTCGCGGCGTCGTAACTGGCGCCGGGCACATTCGCATCCGAGATGTACCCGATGACGCCCCGCTCGAAGGGAATCTTCGCCTTGATCTGTGCGAACCGCTTCTCCCAGTCTGCCACCGGATCATCGCTGACGCTTCCCAGGCTCCGGGTGGCGAGCAGATTCTGCACGCTGGCGTATAGGCTGGCTGCGATGATCAGGATGATGATGCCGCGCTGGAACCACTTGAGGTTCATATGGCCGTCTCAGCCGGCGCAGCGGGGCGTTGAAGCTGGAGCGCCTGCGGGATGTCGGTCACCAGCACGAAGAAGACGAAGAGCAGCGGCAGGTAAATATGGAACAGCACCCGCCACAACGAGAAGTCTAATTGCCACTTGATGGGGTGCGGGGTCACAAGATAGATCGCATAGTAGCCAATAGCCTGGACGACCGCCGTGATGGCAACGGCCACGTAGGCAGGTCTATGAACTCGCTTGGGGGTGATGCCGAACACCAGCGCGTAGAGAGCCAGCAGGAGCACCACACTGATGGTCGTCCCGCCGATGACGAGTATCTGGGAGCGGAAGCTGCGGAGGATCGCGAGGTGCCGGTCCCACTCGAAGATGCGCTGGATCAGCCCGGCGGCGTCGGTTCCGAGTATGTCGTTAGCCGGAGCCAGGAACAGCTTGAAATACAGGATGATGACCAGCGGGAAGGCCAGCCCTGCCATAAAGTAACCGATGCGCCGCCATATGTCCTGCCGCAGGAAGGCGATGAACAATCCGGCAAGTATTCCGGCAACGAACACATCACCCTCGTTCTTGGTCCAGGCCGCCAGCCCGGCGCAGAGCCCCGCCAGCACCAGCAGCCCGGGCTTCTGCTCGGAGCAGAAGAGGAACACCAGCAGGACGCTGGATAGGATATAAGCCGTGAGAGGCACGTCCGCCGTCTGCGACGGTCCGCTCAGGATAAAGAACGGCGTATTCATCAATACGATCAGCCCGACCGCTGCCTGCCACGCGCTCTTCAGCATGGTAAGCCCGGCCACAAAGACACCCGCGCAGATCAGCATGAAGACCCCGCCCAGCACCCGCGGCACGCTCTGGGATTCGTGTCCAAGGGTATCCCAGGCTTGAGCGATGTCCATCGAGAGCAGCAGCGGGTAGTCGGCATGGAACGCCGGGTCGATGTCGGGGGAGAAAGTCTGTGTCCAGCTCGCGCCGCCGCGGTATACGAACCGCGCCGAGCGGTCATAGATCATGAACGCGTCCCATGTCCCGAATGGCCGATGCGTCCAAACGCTGGCGGCCCCGGCGATGGCAAGGGCCACGATCACCAGCGCGCAGACCAGGATAACCGCCTGCCAAATTCCCGGTTTCCAACGCACATCAACTCGTGGAAAATGCAGCTTGCCCTGCCGTACCGCCAGCCAGATCAGGATTGCCAGGGCTGCAAGCTGGATGTATGGAAAGAGCCGCCCACCGGGAAATGCCAGCAGGTATAGGAAGAAGACCAGCGAGCTGAGCCCGAGCCCGACGCCCGTGCCGATACACACTTTGAGCAGGACCGCCAGAAGCGTCTTTTCATCCCAGAGCAACTCCGCGATCAAGATGCCGCTGAGCATCGCCGGAAGGAACGCCGCCAGGCTCATCAGGAAACTCATGGCTGCTGCGTCCTGTGGATGAGGTAGATGCCGTAGTTCAGGGATGTCACTTCATACGATCCCGGGTTGGCGCGCATCCAGTCCTCGAAGCCCTGCTTGCTGAAGTTCCCGATGATCCACTCCCGGTCGGCGCCCTTGCGCACCACGATGGGGGACATCACATATTGCGTGAGCGTATATTCGATCTGGTCGTCTGGGTTGTAATAGTCGATGCCGGTTACCGGCGAGTCGGAGATATAGCCGACCGTGCCCTCCTTGAAAGGCATGATCTTCTTGAGCGGGGCAAAGCGCCTCTCCCACTCGGCGACCGGCTCGCCCGCGGCCCGTTCGGCGGCCGCGATATCCTGGTAGTTCTTCCAGCCGATGTAGATCTCCACCAACAGAAAGACCGCCAGCGCGGCCCGCCTGAGGATGACTATTGAATTGTTCCCGGACATTTACGACTTCACCTGGTCGATGATCTTAGCGATCAAATCGAAGCGGTTGAATTGCGGCATGATGTAGATGCCCCCCACCCACGGCTTGATTTGCTCGATCAATTCTACCGCGATCCGCACACCCTCTTCCTCCGCGCCTTCCCCAGCCTGTTCCATCCGCTTCAGTGTCTTACCCGGGATGGAGATGCCCGGGACCTCGTGGTGGAGGAAATTCGCATGCCGCAGGCTCACCAGCGGAAGGATGCCGGCCAGCACCGGCTTCTCCAGCGTCCCGTGCATCTCCGTATATCGAGCCAGGAAGTCGGGGCCATCCTGGGGCCGGTAGATGGGTTGGGTCACGAAGAAATCGGCTCCGGCCCGCAGCTTCCTTCGCAGGTTCTTGATCTCCTGCTCCGGCTCGGGCGGGCACAGGTTAAGCGCTGCCCCGACGAAGAAGCTGGTCGGCTGGCCGATGCTCGTGCCCGAATGGTCGATGCCCGCGTTGAAGCCTTGCTTGATGAGCTTGATAAGGCCGGAGGGCACCAGGTCGTAGTTGTCCATCGCTTCGGGGTAGTCGCCGATGGCTGTCGGATCGCCCATGATCACCAGCACGTTCCGGATGCCAAGGGCGTGCGCCGCCAGCAGGTCGCCCTGGACCCGCAGCAGGTTGCGGCCCCGCGTGGGGAAGTGCAGGGTGGTCTCCACGTTGACCCGGCGCTGTACAACATCACATACGGCCCATGCCGACATCCGCATGCGTGCCATTGGGCTGTCGGCTACGTTGATGACGTCCGCGCCCGCCTCGGCCAGGAGCGACGCGCCCGCCAGAAGCTTGTGAGTCGAGAGACCTCGCGGCGGGTCCATCTCGACGGAGATGATGAACTTGCCCGCTGCCAACTTCTGAGCCAGCGCCGTTGGCTGGAGGGCGGGGGCCTCGGCAGGTTCCTCTTCGGCCGCGACCGACACATGATTGGTTTCGGGCACGGGGGCCGTGTCCAGCGCGCGGCGCATGGCCGCGATGTGCTGTGGGGTCGTACCGCAGCAGCCGCCGACGATGCTGGCCCCTGCCGCGCGAAAAGAAAGGGCATATTCGCCGAAATACTCCGGGTCGGCCGGATACATGATGCGCCCACCGACCTGCTCGGGCCAGCCCGCGTTGGGCTTGACCCAGAAACGACCGGCCGGGACCGCCTGGTGCATCTGCTTCAGGATGCGAAGCAACTGCGCGGGGCCGCCAGAGCAGTTGACGCCGATGATGTCCGCGCCCGCTGCGCTCAGCTCACGCGCCACCTTGTGGGGATCGTCGCCGAGCAGGGTCCGGTCGTCCCGCGTGAACGTGACCGACGCGACAAGCGGCAGGCTGCATACCTGCCGGGCGGCGCGCACGGCCTCCAGCATTTCGAACAGGTCGCTGATCGTCTCCAGCACGATGAGATCGGCACCCGCGCCGCACAGCGCATCCACCTGCTCGGCGAAGGCGGCACGGGCCTGCTCAGGCTGGACGCGGCCGAACGGCGCGATCCGCACACCCAACGGGCCGATATCGCCCGCCACCAACACGTCCCTGAAGGAGGCCGATACCGTGCGCCTCGCCAGCTCGACGCCCATGCGGTTGACCTCTGCAACCTTGTCTTGCAGGCCATGCTTGCTCAGCTTGAAGCGATTGGAGCCGAACGTGTTGGTGAGGATCAGCTGCGCGCCCGCGTCGATGTACTCGCGGTGGATCTCCGCCACCGCGGCGGGGTTGGTCAGGTTCAGCTCGTCGAAGCACTTATCGAAGCCAATGCCGTGGCTGTGCAGCATCGTCCCCATGGCCCCATCTGCCAGTAGTACTTCATTGGATAGCCGTTCCAGTAGATCGCTCATGTCCGCTCCGTTAAGGTTGTTTGATGACAGTAAGCCCGGCATCCTCGCGCTGGATGGTGTCGACCACCGTGGCCCCGGGGTAGGTGGTCAGGTCGAGGTTGTCGCGCGTGGTTGCCACAATATAGTCATAATGATCGGCGCGCTCGCTCTCGGCCGTGGAAAAGATCTTCAGGTCCGGACGCGCGTAGAGTTGTATCAGTTGGGCCGGGCCCTCCACCCACACGGTCCCGTTGGCAGGCGCGCGGCGGTTCAGATAATCGGCCGCCTCGCGGTAGGAGGTGGCCCAGTAATCCAGCTCGTAATGGCGGTATGCGCCCTGTACGCCGCCGATGAAGCGGTTGTAGTAAATATACTCGTAAGGATGCAACGAGGCGCCCTCCACGATGCCCGGCAGGACGACCAGCGCGATGAGCGCGGCCTGCCAGGCGGGCCGGCGCAGCTTCTCGAACACCACCGCGCCGACGATGAATACGGGCGGAAGAATGAAGATCACCTGCCGGAAGTTGTCGTAAAGGGGCGAGCGCGTGACCACAAATCCGAGGAACGGAAGGATGAACCAGACGAGGCAGAGCGCCAGCAGGAAACGGCTCCGGGTGTTCCTGCGAATCGCTTCGTAGATGAGGATCGCCAGCCCCGCCACGAATAGGAACCAGACCGGCTCCGTCAATTGGATGCCGAGCAAGACCGGGAGGTAGGAGCGGGGCAGGCCCGTGGATGGGTACATCGCCCCGTCGAAAAGCACTTGTCCGCGCCACGGGTACTCCGACATGACGCGCACGCTCTCAACTAGGTGACCGAGCGGGTCGAGCCAGAGATACGGCCATGTCAAGTACATTGCGGCCAGCGCGATGACCACATACACGGAGAGCGGAAGCAGCGAGCCGCGGCGCATCTTCCAGACGGCGTATCCGGCGACAACAAGCCCTGTGAACGGACCGAGCACGCGGATCGAGGTGGTCACGCCGAGCAGTATCGCCGCCGGCAGCACGCGCCGCAGTAATTGCCATGCAGCGGGTACCTTGCGCCAGGTCCAGGCGAGGGCGATGCCGGAGACGAGGAAGAAGAGCGCACGGAACCATAGGAACGCCACGAAGTAGCGCTGGACGTACACCGCTGGATCGACCGTGCGGACATCTTTGGCGATACGCGAGACGATATTAACTTGCCCGGCAGCCGCAGCAGTCACCATGCCTTGAATCCAGCCTTGAACCAACGGGGTGGCGAGGAAAGCGGCGATCAACAAAACGACCCACGCAACCGTAAACGCGATCAAGGGCTGCGAAGCTTTGCTTTCCGCGGCTCCCCATGCAAAGTCCTGCAACGAATCGACCATGCGGAAGCCGAATTCCAGGCTGAGCAGGATGAACGTGAGGAATGGGATGTCCTTGGGGCTGATGAAGGCATGACCCCAGAAGAGCGGCTGTGTCGTGAAGAGCAGCGTGGCCCCGAACGCCGGGACCGGTGAGAGCCAGCGCCGGGAGAAGACGTAGAAGGCCCAGATGCCGACCAGCCAGGTGAAGAAATACAGCAGGTGGCGAACGTCCGAAGTGATCCAGGGCAGTATCGGGCCGAGCAGGCGCGCGCCGAGAGCCACCAGCATCACGTAAGCCGGACCGTAATTGTCGTAGGTGTTGCCGGTCAGCGGCACGCTCCCGGTGCGCGGCCAGGTGGAATAGGCCTCGAGCGCACGATCTGCATACTTGAAGAATTGAAGCTCATCCCAAGACTCCCCGTACTGCCGGACAGTCACGATGCCGATCACGAACGCGACGATCAGGAGAATGAGGATGGGGAGGTGCTGGCGGTGTTTCTGCACGGTGGCTGGATGGAGCAGGGAATGTCCCCGCCCCGGATATCATAACCGGATTTGAGGGCGTGAAGCTGGGCCCTCACCCCCGACACCTCCCTGTGCTTCGCTTCGGGATCGCGCAGGGGGACGATGTGCTACGCGAGGGGTCTCTGCCCTGCAAAAGCGGGGTCTCCGCTTCGCTCCGACTTCGCTCCGACGATCTCCCATTGGGAGAGGGGAGTGCGGTAGCAAGAGGGGCCTCCCACAGAATGGGCGTGCGGGGCCGACAATTCGCCGACTACTTCATCAACTGCTCCACCCGCGATTCGCCGGTGCTGAAGTACCTGGCATCCTTGTGGTGGACGATGATGGCTGCCGTGGACTGCTCGGGAATCAACTGGAAGGCGGCCGAGAGCGTTATGTCAAGCTCGCTGGTGACCGCGGGAAGCAGCTGGAACACTTTCTGATGATCCTCCAGCTCGGGGATGGCAGGGTAGCCCCACGAATACCGCTTTCCCTGGTCCGCGCGGAGGCCAAGCTCACGGCGCACGTGATCATGCAGGTAGTCTGCGGTGGCTTCGGCGGTCTGCACTGCCAGACCGTGGGTGAAATAGGCCTCCGAGTAATCGCCGCCGGCCTGCAGCCGGTCGAAGCGTTCGGTCGCCTCCTGCCCCACCGTTACGACCTGGAAAGCGACCACGTCCATCTTGCC
>DATKAF010000106.1:0-18186 GCA_035498395.1 Anaerolineales bacterium | reverse complement strand
CACAGAACAAATCCGATGAAGCCAGTCTGAATTCAATCGCATGTGGATAAAGCTCGGGATGCAAGATAAGGGGGCCGGCGTACTATCAGAATCGTGTAAGAGTTTCATATTTCCTCTTGACGCCGCCTTGTGAATTCGGTATCATGGCATTAGCACTCGTAAGAATAGAGTGCTAATTTCGTGGATATTCCTCAATTCCATCAGGAGGCGCAACGATGGCAAGTAAGCTTAAGCTCAAACCCCTGGGCGGTCGTTTGATCATCGAACCGATCGAGCAGGAAGAGATGACCGCTGGCGGCATTATCCTGCCCGAGACGGCCAAGGAAAAACCGCAGGAGGGCAACGTCCTGGCGGTCGGTCCCGGCGACCGGGACGACAAAGGCGCACGTGTGGCAATGGACGTCAAAGTTGGGGACAAAGTGCTGTTCGCTAAGTATTCCGGCACGGAAATCAAGATGGATGGCAAGAAGCTTCTCATCATGCGCGAGAGCGACATTCTCGCCATCGTGGAAGGCTAATCTGGAGGTTATGAATCATGGCTGCAAAACAACTTGTATTTTCTGAGGATGCGCGCCGCAAGCTCAAGAACGGCATGAACGTGGTCGCCAATGCAGTAGGCGCCACCCTTGGCCCGAAGGGCCGCAATGTCGCCGTGGATCGCAAGTTCGGTTCCCCGACCATCACGCACGACGGCGTTTCCGTCGCCAAGGAAGTGGAGCTCGAGGATCCGTTCGAGAATATGGGCGCCCAGCTTCTGAAGGAAGCCGCGACCAAGACCAACGACATTGCCGGTGACGGCACCACCACTTCCACGGTGCTGGCGCACGCCATCGTCAACGAGGGCCTGAAGGCGCTGGAAGCCGGCTACAACCCGATGCTGATCAAGCACGGTATCGAGCTGGCATCCTCCACCGTCGTCGAAGAGCTGCGCAAGATGTCGGTGAAGATCGACACCAGGGAAGAGATCGCCTCCGTGGCGACCAACTCCGCGGCCGACGACAAGATCGGCGAGCTCATCGCGGACGTGATGGACAAGGTCGGCAAGGACGGCGTCATCACCGTGGAAGAGTCCAAGTCCATGGCTGACGAGACCGAGTTCGTCGAAGGCATGCAGTTCGACCGCGGCTATCTCTCCGCGTACTTCATCACCAATACCGACAAGATGGAAGCCGTCATCAACGAGCCTTACATCCTGATCAACGAGAAGAAGATCTCGGCTGCCCAGGATATCGTCCCGCTGCTCGAGAAGCTCGTCCAGGTCGGCAAGCGTGAGCTCGTGATCATCGCCGAAGACATCGACGGCGAAGCCCTGGCGACCCTCGTCTTGAACAAGCTGCGCGGCATGCTGAACGTGACCGCGGTGAAGGCCCCGGGCTTCGGCGATCGCCGCAAGGCCATGCTGCAGGACATTGCAACGCTGACCGGCGGCACTGTGATCGCGGAAGAGACCGGCCGCAAGCTCGAGACTGCCACGCTTCAGGACCTCGGCCGTGCGGAGAAGGTCGTCTCCGATAAGGAGAACACCACGATCATCGGCGGCAAGGGTACCAAGTCTGGCATCGAAGGCCGCATCAAGGAGATCCGCGCCGAGATCGACAAGAGCACCAGCGACTACGACAAGGAGAAGCTGCAGGAGCGCCTGGCCAAGCTGAGTGGCGGCGTTGCCATCATCCGCGTCGGCGCGCCCACCGAGACCGAGATGAAGGAAAAGAAGCACCGCGTCGAGGACGCGCTCTCGGCAGCCCGCGCGGCGGTCGAGGAGGGCATTGTGCCTGGCGGCGAGATCTCCCTGATCAACGCCGGCAACAAGCTGGACAAGATGATGAAGGGCGACGACTACGACGAAGAGACGCGCGTCGGCGTCAACATCGTGCGCAAGGCGCTCGAGGCCCCCATCCGGAAGCTGGCGTCCAACGCCGGGCAGGACGGCTCGGTCATCATCGACACCGTTCGCCGCACCGCTGTTGAGAAGAAGAACAAGAACATCGGCTACAACGTCGTGACGAGCGAATACACCGACATGATCCAGGCCGGCGTGATCGACCCGGTGAAGGTCGTGCGCGGCGCCCTCGAGAATGCCGCTTCCATCGCGGCGATGATCCTGACCACCGATGTGCTGGTCACCGACATCCCCGAGAAGGAAAAGCCGGCTCCTCCGCCGATGCCGGAGTATTAGACCGGTTCGTGATCTCAACGAGGCGTCCCGCAGGTCGATCAACCCGCGGGACGTTTTTGTTTTGGCGAGGCCGGCCCGTGAAAGACGAACCGGCTCTTCTGTCGTGCCCACAGGATATAATCACCGCCGACGGAGATGGACTTTACGGGAAGAGCGGACAACGATGCCTGAGAAAATCCTCGTGGTCGAAGATGAGTTGTCGCTGCGGGAAACCCTCGCCTATAACCTGAAGAAAGAGGGCTATACCGTGGAGACGGTGGGCGATGGTAGAACAGCACTGGACGCCGCCCGCCGCATGAAGCCCGACCTGGTACTGCTGGACCTGATGCTGCCGGAGCTGGATGGGTTCGAAGTCGCCCGCATCCTGCGCAAGGAGATGACCACCGCCATCCTCATGCTGACGGCCCGTGACGACGAGATCGACCGGGTCGTCGGCCTGGAGGTCGGCGCGGATGACTACCTCACCAAGCCGTTCTCCATGCGCGAGCTGCTGGCGCGCGTCAAGGCGCAGCTTCGCCGCACGCGGCTGATCCGCGAGGAGATCGGCAAGGCAGACGAGGCGGTTCCTCACGAGGTCCTTTCCTTTGACCGCCTTGTGATCGACCAGACGCGCCGCGAAGTCACACTGGACGGGTCGCCGATCCAGCTCAAGCCGAAGGAGTACGAGCTTCTGCTGTTCCTGGCGCAGCACCGCGGGCAGATGCTGTCGCGTGAGTTCATCCTCGAGCGCGTCTGGGGCTGGGACTTTGTCGGCGACAGCCGCACGGTCGACGTGCACGTCCGCTGGCTGCGCCAGAAGATCGAGAAGGATGCCTCCAACCCCGGGCGGATCGTCACCGTGCGCGGCGGAGGCTATCGCTTTGAAGGCTAGTTCCCGCGGCGCTGCATGAACACCTGGCTGCTGGCAGGCGTCATCGCGTTGGCACTGGCGTGCAGCCTCCTTGCATGGCGCTATGTTGCGCTGCGCCGAGGCCTAGCGCGCTATGTGCGTGCGCTCGGAAGCATGCCTCCCCTCACCCTGCCCATGGCGAACCGGGAGCTCGAAGACCTGGCATTGGCGGTCCGCTCGATCGTCTCTGAGTTCAACCAGCGGCTGGCTGGCTTGCACACCGAGCATGACCGGCTGGCTGCCGTGCTCGACCAGATGACGGATGGCGTGCTGATCGCAGATGACGCTGGCCTGGTGCTTTTCGCCAACCCTGCTGCCCTGCGTCTCTTTGCCAGCCGGGATGCGGTAGGCCACACCGTGACAGAGGTGGTGCGGCACCACCAACTGGTGGATGCCTGGCAGCGCTGCCGGCAGGCGAGGCAATTGCAGAGCGAGTCCCTGGAGATACCGGCCCGCCGCCAATTCCTGCAATTGATCGTCATGCCCGATCGGTATTCCAAGGGCAGTCTCTTGTTCGTCCAGGACCTGACCCGCGTCCGCCGCCTGGAGACGGTCAGGCGGGATTTCATATCCAACATATCGCATGAGCTGCGTACGCCGCTCGCTTCCCTGAAGGCGCTCACCGAGACGCTCCAGGGTGGCGCGCTCTCCGACCCGGAGGCCGGACCCTGGTTCCTGGAGCGCGTCGCCACGGAGGTGGACGCGCTGACGCAGATGGCGCAGGAATTGCTCGACCTCTCCCGGATCGAGTCAGGCCAGGTACAGCTCGACCAAGCCGACCTGCAGCCGAAGGCATTGCTGGCATCGGCGGCGGACCGTATGCGAATGCAGGCGGAGCGGGCAGCGTTGGCTCTGCGCGTGGAGTGTGCAGACGATCTCCCGCCAGTCCGCGCCGATCAGAGCCGTGTCGAGCAGGTGCTGGTGAACCTGATCCACAACGCGGTCAAGTTCACGCGGCCTGGCGGCAGCGTGGTGCTTTCTGCCGCGGAGACCAACGAAGCCGGAGAAGCGGCCGCGGCCTCGCCCGCCATGGTCCGGTTTGCTATCCAGGATACGGGGATCGGCATCCCCGCCGATGACATCGGGCGCATCTTCGAGCGCTTTTATCGCGTCGACAAGGCCCGCAGCGGCGGCGGCACGGGTTTGGGTCTCTCCATCGCCCGCCACATCGTGGAAGCCCACGGTGGCAGGATCTGGGCGGAGAGCCTGGAAGGGCAGGGGAGCACGTTCTATTTCACGCTGCCCGTCGGGCAATGATCAGTGGGGAATCTTCTTTAGCTCGGCTGCTGCCAGGTCCAGCGATTGCTCGAATGGCGTAACGGCTGCTTCCCGCAAGCCATTCTGCCAGACTTCGGGCTCGACCGCCGAACGGACCTGCTCCATCAGGGAATCGAAGATCGCCCGGGTTCCGATGCCTTGCAGCATCGTCGGGCTGTCCACAAAAGGCTTGGTGGCTCCGCATAGCTGCGCGGCCCTTGCCAGCTCGGAATCGCGCCGGTCTGCGGATGCCTCGTCGGCGTTACAAAGTATCACGAGGACCGCGGCCTCCACCAGCGCAAAGATCTGCACAACCATGTTTCCATAGTCGCGCGCCAGTTGCAGCCCCTCGGCGAAACATCCGGCCGCGGCCGGCAGGTCGCGGTGGAACAACTGGATCTGACCGAGAGCGTTCCGTACCCAGGCCCGGCTCCATTGCTCCCCGACTGCACGCAGATTCGAGTCAGCCTCGAGCAGTGTGGCATAAGCCTTGTCCATGTCTCCTGCCAGGAACGCCTCCTGTGCGATGTCGATGAGCGGGAAGGTCAGCAGCCAGGGATCTCCCTGCTTGCGCGCCAGAACGATGCTGCCTTCGAACAACTGCCGGGAGAGTTCCAGCTCGCCTCGCATCTGAGCCGCATTGCTCAACCAAAGCACAGCCGGCACCTCGCTCCACTGATCGCCGGCTTCCTGGAACAGCGCCAGTGCCTCTTCCATCTGTTGGCTGGCCTTCTCCGGCTCATTGGTGCTCAGCGCCCAGGCGCCCGCCCACATCAGCGCGGTGCCCAGGATCTGCCTGTCCTGGATGTCTCGCGCCAGGCGAATGCTTTCCACGAGATCAGGGACAGCAAACTCCGTGCTGCCCTGCACCAGCGAAATGCCTCCCATCAGGCTCAGGAGCGAGGCGCGGACCGCCGGATCGGTTTGCTCGTTCATTGCGCTGACGAACCGCTCGCAATAGCGGCGCCCTTCACTCATGTGGCCGCAGAGCGCCCAGAAATAGCCAAGCGTGCTGACCAGTTGCTGCCCGGTCTCGACCCCGCCCTTGTTTGCCAGTGCCCACTCCAGGACGGCACGGATGTTGTTGAGGTCCTGGTCGAGGACGGCGCTCCAGCGGCTCCGCTCTCGCGTGCGGACGCGCGGCTCCACGTCGCGTGCGAAGCGCAGGTAATAATCGGCTTGCAGCCTCTGTACGAGATCTGTTTCCTGACTCTCCTCCAGGCGCTCGAACGCGTATTCCCGGATGGATTCGAGCATTCCGAAGCGGGGCTGGCCCTCGACGCCCTCCACAGCCAGGAGCAGGCTGAAATCGAGCAGGGTTTCGATCTCCTCAAGAACGGACACGCTCGAATCCTCCCCCAGCTTGCAGATCACCTCGGCCGCGGCCAGTGAGAAGCCTCCCGCGAAGACCGAGAGCCGCCGGAAGACGGCGCGTGCATTCTCCCCAAGCAGGTTGTAGCTCCAATCGATCGCGCCGCGCAGGGTTTGCTGGCGCTCGGGCAGATCGCGCGTGCCGCCGCGCAGGATGTCGAAGCGCTTATCCAGCCGCGCGAGCAGTTCCTGCGGGGTCAGCAGCTTGATGCGCGCGGCTGCCAGCTCGATGGCGAGCGGCAAGCCGTCCAGCCGGTAACAGATCTCCGCAATCGCCGGGGCATTCTCGTTCGTAACATGGAAGTCTGGGCGGATGCCCTGTGCGCGCTGGATGAACAACCGCACAGACGCGTATTGCGAGAGCTGCTCGGAACCTCCAGGGTTCTTTGGATCCGGCGTTAAGAGGGGCGGAACGGGCAGTTCCTTCTCGCCGCGCACATGCAGCGGCGCGCGGCTGGTTGCGAGGATTTTCAGGCGCGGGCATGCTTCCAACAGCTCCGCGATCTGCGGGGCAGCCGCAAGGATCTGTTCGAAGTTGTCGAGCAGGAGCAGGGTTGATCGGTTTCGAAGGTGGTTTGTGAGTATCTCGTTCAGCGGGCTTGACTGTGCCGTCTGGTGCAGGCCCAGGGTTTCGGCGATCGCCGGGATAACCCGCTCCGGGTCGGTGACCGGCGTGAGGCGCACGAGATACACGCCGTTCTCGAAGCGGTTGCGCACCTCCAACGCGGCTTCCAGCGCGAGCCGCGATTTGCCCGTGCCGCCCGGGCCCGTCAGTGTCACCAGGCTGGTCGTCTCCTGGGACAATAAGCTGCAAACGGCTTCCAGCTCCCCTGCGCGCCCCAGAAGCGGATTGCGTGGAAATGGGATGTTGGTAATAGGCTTGGGGGTGAGTTCGGCCGCAGGGCCACGGCTGGCGGCCTCGTAGGACTCGGAGAGCAGCAGCGCCAGGTCATTCTCCACCAGCTCGCCCAGCTCTGTGCAGTTGGAGAAGCGTTTGTAGGAAGCGCTGTTTTCCTGCTGAAGACGCTCGAGCATGTGCCGGAGGCCCGGTTCGCGGTCCGGGGCTGGCGATTTCACGTAGATGAGCCGCGGCAGGCTGGCCGACAGATTGAATTCGTCCTCCAGCCCCGATAGCTCCATGCCGGGTCCTACCCAGCCATAGCTCTGCCAGTAGATCCCGATGAAGATATGGCTTTGGGAAAGATAGGCCTGATACAGCTCGCGCGCCGGGTGCGGCCGGGCTCCCGCCTCGAACATGACAGGCAGCAGCCGGAGCTTGAGGATCGCCTGCCGGACCGCTTCGCGTTCTTCCGATAGCTCCTTCAGGGTCGAGCTGATGAAGACGCGCAGCCTGCTATCCGGCGTTAGGATGACGTTTGGCTTCGTTGGGTTCGGTCCGGGGACCATCTTGGCGGTTGGATGGCAGGCAAGCGAAAATGCTGATAATCCAGGTAAGTTTATACCGAAAGGCCGGGAATCGCAATTACTCCTGACCGCAGGTTCGTACCCCGGGAAGGGGCGGTGATCCCGAGGGATTGCTTTACAGGACATTAACTTGTCGTTATGGGGGGCTTAAACTCCGGGAATTATCATCCCCTGCGATGGAAAAGCATATTCTTGTAACGAATGATGATGGGGTGCTCGCCCCCGGTCTGCTGGCGCTGGCGCAGGAAATGCGCCTGCTGGGCCGGGTCAGCATCCTCGCCCCCGACCGCAACTGGTCTGGAGGTGGGCATGTAAAAACACTGGATCGCCCCCTGCGGGTCAAGCAGTTCCGTCTGGCGGATGGCACCATCGCCTACGGCAGCGACGGCGCTCCTTCCGATTGTGTGGCGCTGGCCACGTTGGGTTATTTCAAGGAGCCTATCGACCTGGTGGTTTCGGGAATCAATGTGGGTGCAAACCTCGGTCATGATGTAACTTACTCGGGAACCGTGACCGCTGCCATGGAAGCCGTGATCGCCAACCTGCCCGGCATTGCCGTTTCACTGGAGACGACTGAGCTGCAAGCCGACCAGATCGATTTCCGGCCGGCTGCCTATGCGGCGCGCCAAGTAGTGCAGCATGTGTTGGAGCACGGGCTGCCGCCCGAGATCCTGCTCAATGTGAATGTGCCGCTGTTGAAGCAGGAGGAAATTCGTGGCTTCCGTATGACGAGGCAGGGCTTGCGTGTGTACCACAGTCGCCTCGACGAAGGCACTGATCCGCGCGGCCTCCCGTTCTACTTTATTGGGGGCGACGCGCCCACCGGCGTACCCGAGCGCGGCACCGATATCGGCGCACTGGCGGAAGGGTATGTCTCCGTCACGCCTCTGCACCTGGACCTGACCGCCTATCGCGCCCTGACCGACCTGAACACCTGGGGGTGGGATGATCGCGGCGACATGCCATTTATTCAAGTGCCACATGCAGATTCGGCAGAGAAGTCATAGCCATCTTCTTCTCCTTTTTGGGAGACTGCCCGCCCCCGGAACTGGCGGGCAGTCGATTCTAAGGGGATAGACAAACGCGGACCAATGAAGAACGATCCATCGCGTACAGTCGTTAACACATTTTATCTTTCTGCGCAGAATCCCGCGAGAAGATAGCGCCTGCTTAACCGGATGTTAACATGCTCTTTTTTTGTCCTTAAAGCCCCACTGATAGCATATCCCTGTATGAAAACTCAAAAGGAGAAGAGATAGAATGATCAAGCGCTCTCACATCATCGCATGCGGTTTCATCACACTGGCACTGTTACTCTCGGCTTGCGGCACAGCGGCCACCGAGGCACCTACTTCGGCGCCCGCGGCGACCCAGGCCATGCCGGCCGCAACGGAGGCTCCCCAGGCGACAGCTGCGCCGACCGAACTACCAGCGGGATCAGTGCAGGTCACTGCTGGCGGTGCTACGTTCCCGTTCCCGTTGTATCAGCAATGGACCTATGCCTTCCAGGCGGTCGATCCCTCAACCGTGATCAACTATCAGGGCATCGGATCCGGCGGCGGCAAGTCGAACATCATCAATGGCACATTCGACTTCGCCGGCTCGGATTCGGTCTTGAACGACCAGAACTATACGGATGGCAAGGACCTGCAGATGTACCCCATGGTTGCCAGCGCCGTAGTTCCGGTCTACAACATAAAGTGGAAACTGCCCGCTGCCGCAGCCGGTCAACCCACTCCGGCGGCTCCGACAGCCAGTCTCGTACTGGACCGCCAGACGCTCGTCGACATCTATAACGGCAAGGTGAAGACCTGGAACGATCCCGAGATCGTGAACCTGAATCCAGACCTCAAGGATAACCTGCCCTCCGATCCGATCGTGACGGTTCACCGCTCGGATGGCTCCGGCACCACCGAGATCTTCACCAATTCTCTGACCTCATTCAGTCCGGATTGGAAAGCCGGCGCCGGGCAGTCGGTGGAGTGGCCGATCAAGGACAGCCTGGGCGGCAAGGGCAACCCGGGTGTGGCAGGCCTCGTTATCAACACGCCAGACTCCCTCGGCTACGTTGAACTGGCGTACGCCGTTTCCAACAAGATTCCCTATGCCAAGTTGGTCAACAAGGCCGGCAAGACCGTCACCGCCAATGGCGACAGCATCAAATCGGCCATGGCAGATTATGCCACTGCCTTCGACAAGCACCTGAACGCGAAGATCGTGGACGGCCCCGGGGATGGCTCGTGGCCGATCACCGGCTATACCTATCTGATCCTGCACACGCAGAACATGCAGGACTGCGTGAAGGCCCAGAAGATCCTGGAATACATCAACTGGACTCTCACCAGCCCGCTTGCCGCCCAGGCGGCTACGAACCTCGGCTATGCCGTGCTCCCGGACGCTGTGAAGCAGCAGGTGATTGCGAAGCTCGGCGAGGTAACGTGCAACGGCCAGCCCGTGCCCATCATGGCGCCATCCGGCCAGTAACAACTCTGTGTTGCCTACTTCCCAGTCCCTGGAGGACCTCGCCACCGGCGAGGTCCTCCAACCCCTGTAATAACGGGGCACGAACACGTGATCTCCCTCGGCATGCCGGGACTGCATGCAGAAGGAAATCTCCTGTCCTTGCTCCACGAAAGCAGAATAAGCAAAAATGGAAACCAGACTCAATTCCACGCCTCCGAGCAACTGGTCTCGACGTTTGCAGAAGCGGATCGGCCACGGCGACCTGCCGTGGCAGGGGCTGATTGTCATCGCTTCCGCCCTGGTGATGCTGATCATCCTGGGGATCGCCGCATTCCTTTGGCGACAGTCATCAGGCACGATCACCAAGTTCGGCTGGTCATTCGTTGCCCCCACCGCCGATCCCAACTGGGATCCGATCAACGATAACTTCCAGGCATGGCCGTTTATCTACGGCACCATTCTGACATCGGTGGCTGCCATGATCCTGGCCGTGCCCATCAGCCTGGGCATTGCGGTATTTGTGGCTGAGCTCTGCCCGGAGTGGCTGCGGACACCGCTGAACTGGCTGGTGGAGATGCTGGCAGCCATCCCCAGCGTGATCTATGGGCTCTGGGGGCTCTTCGTCTTTTTGCCCGTGGTCACGATGCCGGTTGGAAAAGTGCTGGGCAATACGCTCGGCAAGGCTCCGCTCCTCAGCCAGTTGTTCGGGGGACCCATTCCGGAAAGCGGTGCATCACGCCTGGGCGCCGCCTTGATCCTCTCGATCATGGTCATACCCACCATTTCGGCGGTTACGCGTGACGTGCTGCTAGCGATTCCGAGCCACCAGCGCGAGGCCGCCTTGGCACTGGGCGCAACCAGATGGGAGATGATCTGGCAGGTACTGCTTCCGTATGGCTTGAGTGGAATTCTCGGTGCGGATCTGATCGGGCTGGGCCGCGCCCTCGGCGAAACCATGGCGGTCACCATGGTGATCGGGAACTCCCTGGATCCATCCCCATCTCTCCTGCGGCCCGGGTATACCATGGCGAGCGTGATCGCCAACGAGTTCGCGGAGGCAGTATCCAAGATACACGTTCAAGCACTCATGGAAGTCGGCCTGGCCCTGTTCTTGATCACGCTGGCACTGAACATCCTGGCGCGGCTGCTCGTCTGGAGCGTCGCACGGCGTACTCCTCAGGAGGTGCGCGCATGAGCGCCGGAACAGTTTCGCTCTCACGCTTTCAACAGCTCATGGCGCAGAACCAGGCGGCCAGGATCGCCCGCCGAAAAGCCCTCAACGGTGTAATGCTCACCCTGACCGGGCTCCTGACCGTTTTGGCTCTGATCCCCCTGTTCTGGATCGTCGGCTATGTGCTCTATAAGGGTGCTGCGGCGCTGAGCATCGCCTTCTTTACACAGCTTCCGACGCCCATGGGCATCCCTGGCGGCGGCGTCCGTAATGCGATCGAGGGCACCATTGTGATCACCGTGCTGGCATGCCTGTTTGCCATTCCCCCGGGGGTGCTGGCTGCATTCTACGCTGCCCGCTATCCGAACACGCCGCTGGGTGTCGCGGTTCGCTTCAGCACCGATGTCCTCTCCGGTGTGCCTTCCATCGTGATCGGGCTGTTCATCTATGTTCTCGTGGTACAGCCTCAGGGACACTATTCCGCGCTGGCAGGCGGCATTGCAGTATCGCTCTTGATGCTGCCGACCATCGTCCGCACAACGGAAGAGATGCTCAAGCTGGTTCCTCATTCGCTGCGCGAAGGCTCACTGGCGCTCGGCGCTCCCGAGTGGAAGACCTCCGTGAGCGTCCTGTTCCCTGCCGCCTTGAGCGGCATCATCACCGGCTTCCTGCTGGCCATCTCGCGTGCCGCCGGCGAAACGGCGCCGCTGCTCTTCACCGCGCTGGGCAACGAGCGATACGACATCGCAGACATCGTTCACAACGGCATGGTACAGAAGCAGGGCGCGTTCACGATCCTGGCGCGCATCATCAACCAACCGGCTGATTCGCTCCCTCTGACGCTGTGGAAGAACTCCCAGCAGCCGTTTCCGGAACGTATCCAGCAGTCGTGGGCGGCGGCATTGGTCCTGATGGTCCTTGCCCTTCTCATCAACGTTTTTGCACGCGTGTGGGTCGAGTACCGCAGACGCAAACTGCAGGGATGAAGCCATGCAAACCAAACTAGTAGAAATTGCACCACGCCAGCAAGTCCGGACCGTGGAGACCAACAACAAGGTGCAGACAAAGGACCTGCAGGTCTTCTATGGCAAGTTCCGCGCGCTGGCAGATATCAACGTCGCCATACAAGAGAACAAGATCACGGCGATTATTGGCCCGTCCGGATGCGGCAAGTCCACGCTGCTGCGTTCCTTCAATCGCATGAATGACCTGACGCCCAGCTCGCACATGGAGGGGGAGATCCTGCTGGATGGCATGGACGTCAACCAGCCGGGCGTGGACGTGGTGGAGGTGCGCCGCCGCGTGGGTATGGTGTTCCAGAGGCCCAATCCGTTCCCAAAGAGCATCTATGACAACGTCGCGTACGGACCTCGTCTATATGGAGTCCGCCGAAAGGGCGATCTCGACAGCCTCGTGGAAGACTCGCTGATGAAAGCAGCCTTGTGGGACGAAGTGAAGGATAAGCTGCACCAGAGCGGGCTTTCTCTCTCGGGTGGTCAGCAACAGCGCCTGTGTATCGCCCGCGCCATTGCGGTGGAGCCGGAAGTGATCCTAATGGATGAACCGGCCGCCGCGCTCGACCCGATCTCCACACTGCGGATCGAAGAACTCATGCATGATATCGTCCAGTACTACACGATCATCATTGTGACCCACAATATGCAGCAGGCCGCCCGGGTCTCTGACTTCACGGCCATGATGATGATCGATGACCACCGCTCCGGGCGCATGATCGAGTTTGGGCCCACGCAGGATATCTTTACCAATCCAAAGGACAAGCGCACCGAGGACTACGTCACGGGCCGTTTCGGCTAGCCCCCGCCTTCTGAAATGTGGCTATAATGCAATCGAAAAGGCAGGAATCCCCTAAGCCTGCACCATGCTGAGGCTACCATGTTGCGGAAAACATTCGAAACTGAAATTCAGCAAGTAAAGGACGAGATCCTGGTCGTGGGTTCCATGGTGGAGCAAGCCATTGTGGACTCGGTGGACGCGCTGCGCAGACGGGACATCGCCGCATCACAGAGGATCTTCGACGCCGATCAGGAGATCAATCGCAGGCGGTTCGAGGTCGAGAACCAGCTCATGATCATGATCGCCACCCAGCAGCCGATGGCGCACGATCTGCGCGTGCTGGCCTCCATTTTGGAGGTCAATTCGGAGCTCGAGCGCATGGGCGACTACGCCAAGGGCATCTGCAACATCAACATTCGCATGGGCGATATCCCGCTGCTCAAACCGTTGATCGACGTGCCGCGTATGGCGCAGAAGGGCGCCGATATGCTGCACCGCGCCCTCACCGCCTTTGTGAACGAAGACGTCGAGGCTGCTCGCAAGATCCCCGCCGAGGACGACGAGGTCGATGAGCTGTACAAGCAGGTCTATCGCGAGTTGATGACCTTTATTATCGCCGACCCAACCAGCATTGAGCGGGCCAGCTGGCTTTTGTGGGCGGCCCATAACCTCGAGCGCTTCGCCGACCGCGTGACGAACATTTGCGAAAGGACCGTGTTCATTGTCACGGGCGAGCTGCACGAATTCACCGACGCCGAGAAGGAGTTCTGGCGCAAGCAGTAGTTGATTGCGCCGCGTAACGGCTTTCAACGCCACAAACGCCTGTCATGCAAATGACAGGCGTTTTGATCGGATCGACACCAAAAAGCGCATTATCATGGGGGAGTCACTCATCTGAGGAACTCGCCCATGCCGTCTCCATACGATATCCTGTTCGAACCGGTCCAGATCGGGCCGGTCACCGCGCCCAACCGTTTCTACCAGGTGCCTCACTGCAACGGCTTCGGCCACCGGATGCCGCGCTCGCTGGCCGCGATGCGGGGCATGAAGGCGGAGGGAGGCTGGGGCGTCGTCTGCACCGAGGAAGTGGAAATCCACCACACCAGCGACCTCTCGCCATATTTCGAGGGGCGGCTGTGGAGCGATGACGACATCCCGGCGCTGGCCCTCGTGGTGGATGCCATCCACCAGCACGGTGCGCTGGCGGGCATCGAGCTCGTCTACAACGGCTTCGATGCGGGCAACCTGTACTCGCGCGCGCCGTCGCTGGCGCCCCGCTCGATGGGCACGACCGGCGGCTCGGGCTACGACCCTGTGCAGACGCGCCGCATGGATAGGGAAGACATCCGTCGCCTGCGGGAATGGCACACGGCGGCCGCGCGGCGGGCACAGAAAGCCGGGTTCGATATCGTGTACTGCTATGCCGGGCATGGCATGACGGTGCCGATGCAGTTCATCATGAAGCGCTATAACGACCGGAGCGACGAATACGGTGGGAGCCTGGAGAACCGTGTGCGGCTGCTGCGCGAGCTCATCGAGGATACGAAAGAGGCCGTGGGAGATTCCTGCGGGGTGGCGGTGCGCTTCGCCGTGGACGAGCTGCTCGGGCCGGATGGGATCACTTTCGACGGCGAAGGCCATGATGTGGTCGCCATGCTCGCCGAGCTGCCGGACCTGTGGGATGTGAACCTCAGTAACTGGGCGAACGACTCCATCCCTTCCCGCTTCGGAGGGGAGGGCTACCAGGAGAAGTACATCTCCTTCGTAAAGAGCCTGACGAGCAAGCCGGTCGTGGGGGTGGGGCGTTACACCTCTCCCGATTCGATGGTGCGCGCGGTCCGGTCGGGGGTGCTGGATCTGATCGGCGCGGCGCGGCCCTCGATCGCCGACCCGTTCCTGCCACGCAAGATCCAGGAGGGCCGCATCGAAGATATCCGCGAGTGCATCGGCTGCAATATCTGCGTCACGGGCGATACGCGTTTCGTGCCCATTCGCTGCACGCAGAACCCCACGATGGGGGAGGAGTGGCGGCGAGGATGGCATCCCGAGCTGATCCCCGCAAAGAAGCGTGATGCGGAGGTCATGGTCGTTGGGGCGGGTCCGGCCGGGCTGGAATGCGCCCGCGCGCTGGGCGAGCGCGGTTACGGAGTAACACTGCTCGAGGCAAGTCGGCAATTGGGGGGGCGCGTTCTGCTGGAGGCGGAGCTGCCCGGCCTCAACGAGTGGCGCCGAGTGCTCGATTGGCGCCTCACGCAGATTGGGAAGCTCCCCAACGTGGCGGTCTATCCTTCCAGCCGGATGGACGCGGCTTCGATCCTGGAGGCAGGCGTGCAGCACCTCGTCATTGCCACCGGTGCAACCTGGCGGCGTGACGGCGTCGGCCGCACGCTCTGGAAACCCATCCCCGGCTCCGATTCGGCCCGCGTGTTCACCCCCGGCGACATCCTGGACGGGCGGCTGCCCTCCGGCCGGGTGGTTATCTATGATGATGATCACTACTACATGGGCGGCGTGCTGGCGGAGTTGCTCGCGAGCCACGGATGCAATGTCGTGCTGGTCACACCGGCTCCGCTGGTCTCGTACTGGTCGCAGTACACGCTGGAGCAGGCGCGCATCCAACAGAAGCTGTTGGGGATGGGGATAAAGCTCTACGTGCAGCACGTGCTGGACGAGATCATCGCGGGGGGCGCCAGACTCTCATCGACCGTGACGGGTGAGGCGCAGCAGTTGGACTGCGAGGCGGTCCTGCTGGTGACGGACCGCATTTCCAACGATGAGCTCTACTACGAGCTGAAGCCCGCACTGGAGGATGGCCGTCTCAAGTCGCTCCGGCTGATCGGCGATGCGGAAGCTCCCAATATCATTGCCCAGGCGGTGTTCTCCGGTCACCTGGCGGCGCGCGAATTTGGCGAGGAGCCAGTGGATGGCACGCCGTTCAAGGTTGAGCGCGTGATACTACAGTAGCATACGGCGCGATGAACGTGCATTATTAAGTTTAGAAAGACGTTGAATAGCGCGATCATTGCGAAGCCGGTAGGTCGGGCTGTCAGCCCGACCTACTTTTTGTTGCGCATGTGTTCTGCCAGGAAGAAGCCGTACATCGTCGTGGCGATATCCAGGGGCGCAGACGTGATTGCTGATGCGTCGAGACCTTCGAGTTCGCGGTATGCGGCGCGCGGCAGGATGCCTGCCGCCGCACGCGCCGCCCGCTGGAGCCACGCGGGGCTGTTTGCGCCGGCCATGATGAGCGTGGGGGCTGTGACGGCCCTCCAGCGACCGGCAGGCAGGGCATTGCCCCTCATCGTGGTCCCCATGATGCGGGCGTCATAAGGCAGGGTGTGCGCCGCAGCCTCCAGGGACGGCCACATAGGTCCCTCTCTCAATTGGTGAAGCGCGTCATCAGGCACGCCCATGGCCGTCCTCAAGAAGTACTCCACGGCTTCGCCCCTGCGCCCGGATGCGATGAGCTTCTCCAGGTGTTCGATGTAGTCTCCTGGAACGGACGGGTGGGAGTCCTCCACGATGAACGGCGGCTCATAAATGAACAGCGTCTTCACCTTGCTGCCCAGCGCGTTGGCCGCCTCCAGGGCGAGAACCGCGCCCGATGAGCTGCCGAACAGGTGTGCTGCGCCGCCGGTTGCGTCGATCAGCGCCTCGATGTCCTCGATTTCCCGTTCCACCGCGTAGGGCGGCGTGTCGCCGCTAGCGCCGCGGCCCCGGCGGTCATAATTGATGATGGTCAGGTTCCGGCTGAGCAGCTTGCCCAGCAGCTCATTGCCTGCGTGATCTCTAAGGGCGGGGCTCACCAGCAGAATGGGCTCCCCCGTGCCGGAACGCCGGAAGGCGAGGGTGGTGCCATCTTTCGATACGGTTGTGGATTGCGAGACGCTCATTGCCAACGACCCTCAAGAAGTCGCGCTGCCGGATCTCTCTAGCCTTGCTGCGATTGCTTGACGACGCGGTATGAGAGGTGGATCACGCCCGGGCCCTGGGAGATGTTCGTGCATTCCAATTCGATGTGCGCATCACCCAGGTGGTCGAACAACCGGATGCCCTTTCCGAGGAGCACAGGTACCAAGTCGATCTGTATCTCGTCGATCAGGCCTGCCTTGAGACACTGCTGCGCGATGCTTGGAGCGCCCACGGCGATGTTCTTGTCTCCGGCGATCTCTCGCGCCTTTTCCAGTGCGCGCTCGACGCCCTGCGGGACGAACGTAAAGGGAGATCCTAGCTTGACCCATTCCTCGGGGATGCGATGTGTTACGACCACCACGGGGACATCCATCGGATGTTTCCCGCCCCAGGCCCTGGCAATATCGAAGGTCCGCCGTCCGGTGATGAGCGCTCCCGTGGTGTGGCCGGCCTCTTCGATCAGCTCGGCGCCGCCCTCGGACATCTTGAATTCCTCATTGCCGGTCGTCACCGTGTGGTCGGTCCCACCGGTGAAGTACCACTGAAAGACACGATCGACCTCGTCGTGCGGGCCGGCGACAAAACCATCCAGCGACATCGAAAAACCGATACCAACGCTTCCCATGTTCGTTCTCCTTCCGAGTTATGTCTGATGCTTAGTCTGCATGCCCCGCCGCAACACTCTGTAGCCTGTTACATCGGCGGCCTTCCGCTCTGCCGCGGCGGGCTTGCTCATATCGTGGATATCGGTCAGCGCTTTCTGCTGATGTCCGCTGCCAGCTTGTCGATGGATTGGTGCATGCCGGCGTAGGAGTACACCATCATCTGGCCCGGAGTCCAGTTGTATTCGGTGACGGTCAGCTCGGTCATGTCGCCGAGGGCCCGAAAGGCGACGACTGTGCGGATCTCTTTCGGGAAGTCTGGCGGCATTCCGATCTGCTGCGGATCGATGGGCTTGCCGTCCTGGTCGGAGAGCCCCTGCGTGAACTCCAGCAGCTTCATGGGTTCGATGCGTTGGTAGATGCCCGATGTATAAGACACCTGCCCGCCCTGTTCGTCTGGCGCCTGCATGCTGAAAATATATCTGCCGCCGACACGCAGGTCGACCTTGCAGGATGGGGAGGTGTAAGACTTCGGACCCCACCAGCGCACCAGGTGCTCGGGCTCGGTCCACGCCTTCCAGACGGTTTCCACCGGCGCATCGATGATGCGGGTGATGACAATATCTTCCTTTGGAATGCTCGTAGTCTCGGACATGGTTGCTCCTTCTGCTAATGGGGTTGGTAAGTTCTGCTCGGGTTACTTTCGTGTGCGCTTCTTTCGTTGGATATCTTGCAGGTAGGCATCCAGCCGGTCCAGCCGGTCCTCCCACAGGCGCCGGAAACTCGACACCCAGCGGTCCAGTTCCTGGAATGGTCCTGGCTCAAGTTCATAAAGCCGCTGCTGACCCTGAGGCCGCACACGTACCAGCCCGGCCTCTCGGAGAAAGCGCAGATGCTTGGAGACGAGCGGCTGGGGCAGCGCCAACTCTGCGACGATCTCGTTCACAGGCCGCGGGCCGCTCCGCAGAAGCTCGATGATCCGGACTCGGTTGGGTTCTGCCAGAGCTGCAAGCGTGCCTTCCATGGTTTCTATATTACTACATGGTTATATAACCGTCAAGGCATATTTATGCTGGAATGTGCCCATGTGCTGGAATGCCAGCAGGGCCTTTCAGATTCGGGCGGC
>DATKAF010000105.1:0-11525 GCA_035498395.1 Anaerolineales bacterium | reverse complement strand
CGGGGCGGCCTGGCCCTCGACCTCTCCACGCTGACCAAGGTCATCCTGCTGATCCAGTTCACCGCGTTCTTCGGCGCTCTCTTCTGGGGCCGGCTTGCCAGGTGGATCGGAGCGAAGCGCTCCATCGTGGTCAGCCTCGTGATCTGGTCCTTTGTTGTGATCTACGCGTACTTCGGCATGCGCGGCGATAACCGCGTCCTGGAGTTCACACTGCTGGGCGTCGTGATCGCCGTCGTGCTCGGTGGGTCACAGGCCATCAGCCGGAGCCTCTTCGCCCAGATGATTCCGGAGGGCAAGGAGGCGGAGTTCTATTCGTTCTACGAGGTCAGTGATCGCGGCACCTCCT
Organism: Anaerolineales bacterium; assembly: GCA_035498395.1. Taxonomy (GTDB): domain Bacteria; phylum Chloroflexota; class Anaerolineae; order Anaerolineales; family Villigracilaceae; genus Fen-1038. The sequence goes on along the minus strand of DATKAF010000105.1, from coordinate 11,179 downwards.
GGATCGGTCCGCTGCTGTTCGGCCTGATGAACCAGGTTACGGGCAGTCTCCGGCCTGCCATCCTCTCCCTGATCTTCTTCTTCGTCGTCGGCCTCGTCATCCTTCCGTTCGTGAACGAGAGGAAAGCGATGGAAGACGCGAAGAACTACCAGCCGCTGCCGCTGGTTCCGGAGCCCGCCGCTTCCAATTGAGCTACTGAGGGCGAAAGATGTGACCGCCAGGCAGGTTACCGCAGAGCTGGAGATGCTCGCCTGGTCAGGGTTGGTTAGAGCTTCGGGAGCACGATTGACTGCTGCCGCTGATATTTGCCTTTCTTATCCGCGTAGCTGGTCTGGCATTCTTCGTCGGCCTCGAAGAATAGAACCTGTGCGATGCCCTCGTTGGCGTAGATCTTGGCAGGCAGCGGCGTCGTGTTGGAGATCTCCAGTGTGACAAAGCCCTCCCATTCCGGCTCGAATGGTGTCACGTTCACGATGATGCCGCAGCGGGCATAGGTGGATTTGCCCAGGCAGACGGTCAGTACCCGGCGAGGGATCCGGAAATACTCCACAGTCCGTGCCAGCGCGAAGGAGTTGGGCGGGATGACGCACACCTCGCCGACGAAGTCAACCATGGACTTCGGGTCGAACTGCTTCGGATCGACTGTCGCGCCGAAAACATTGGTGAAAATCTTGAACTCGTCGGCCACCCGGATATCGTAGCCGTAGGAAGATACACCGTACGAGATCACGCCCCGGCTGACCTGTCCCTCCGTGAACGGCTCGATCATCCTGTATTCGGCCGCCATCTTGCGGATCCAATGATCGGGTTTTAGTCCCATTTCAACTCCCTGGTGTGAAAGATGAGAACTTCGCTGCAACGGCTTGACAGGCTGCCGGTGAGATCACGCGGCGATCTGCGCCCGATCTTCCATCGTCATGCGGATTTCGCTCTCGATTGCGTTGGCGCGCTTCTCCAGCTCCTGGAGCTCGATCAGCATGTTTTGGCTGGCGGACTTCTCCTCCAGCGAGTTGACGTTGATGCGCACGTTGTATCCGGCCGCCGTAACCGCCGCACGCGCCAGAGCAGCGCCGGTCATCGCGTCGCTGATCGCATTGAGGTTGCCTTCCTTCGCGCAGCGTGCCGCCAGGTCCATGACCTTCACCGCGTCGTTGACCGTGTGCAATGGCACGCGGGCGGCGTTCATGGTGGCGATCTGGATGGCGGCATGACGTGCCCGCTGCTGGTCCTCGGTATCCTTCGGCAGCTTGAACGTTCCCATGACTGCCTCGAACGCGGCGGCGTCGTCATCCACGGCCTGGGTCAGCTCCTGCCGAAGTTTGGCTGCCTGCAGGCGGATGGCCTGCATGGCAGGCTCGACATCTGCGTACTTTTTCTTTCCGAGCGTCAGGCCCGCTACCATCTCCACCAGGGCAGCGCCCAGAGCAGCGGTATGCGCGGCCGCCGAGCCTCCGCCGGGCGCGGCCGTGGCTGCCGCAACTTCTTCAATGAACGTGGTTGGCTGTTCCGCAGCTCTGGACGAGTCGCTTCCGCCGGAACCGCCCGTCTCATATAGTCGTGATTCCAGGATCTGGCTGACGTTGAACCGGTCGAGCTGCGTATACCACACGGCCGCGTCCAACAGGGCCTGGAGCGGGACGAGCCCGACCAGTTCGCTGTGATGGACAGCCGCCCCATAACGCTCCGCCTCCCGCCGGACCAGCTCGACCACGCGCCCGATGGGAGACTCGTGGAAATTCGTAAGGTTCATGGAAACCTGGGCGCGGCCCTCCACCGATAAGCCCAGCGCTTTCACATAGCGCAGCCCGCCGGAAGACTGCCGGATAGCTTTTGCCACCTTCTTCGCGATCTCCACTTCAGAAGTCGTCAGATAGACGTTAAAAGCAATGAGCGGATTGCGGGCGCCGATGACCGTTGCGCCCGCCTTGCCGAGTCGAGACGGACCGAAGTCTGGTTGCCGTTCCGGGTTCGTTCCGATCTCCGCCTTCAGCCCTTCATACTGTCCGCGGCGAAGGTTCTCAAGGTTCGTCCGGTCCGGACGTGTGGCCGCATACTCGTACAGGTAGACCGGGATCAGTAGCTCGCGGCCCACGCGCTCGCCCAGCCGCTTCGCAATAGCCACGCAGTCTTCCATCGACGCCTCGGATAGCGGGACGAACGGGACGACATCGGTCGCGCCGATGCGAGGATGCTCGCCGGTGTGCTTGTCCAAGTCGATCAGTTCCGCGGCGGCCTTGATCGCACGAAATGCAGCTTCTTCAACAGCCTCGGGCGACCCAGCGAACGTCAGGACGGTTCGGTTATGGTCGAGGTCCGACGAGCGATCAAGCAGTCGCGCTCCATCGACGGAGCCGATGGCTGCTACGATGTCGTCGACAACCTCCGGACGCCGCGCTTCAGAAAAGTTGGGGATGCATTCAACGAGTTGAGCCATGGCAATTTTAATCCCGTATCCGAATTCGTAGACTGTGTGTCGCAATTATAAGAGCACACTGCCGGAGGGTATAGCCCGAACGGGGCCGTCCCTGGCAACAATCCGAGTAGAATGACGACTAGGCGTGTCTCCTGCCTCCCGGTGGCAGGCACGAAGGGAGTTGAACCGTGCCGGCCGAGAACAAGCAGCCGCACCGCTGGACACATCACGTAATGGAAACCAGCAATGCACTGGACCTGGAGCCCAAGGTCTTTGCCAGGGACGACCCAAAGAGCATTGCAAAGTCCCTGAAGCGCTCGGCGGAGAAGAGCAACCGCCGAAAGGGAGAGCCGTTTCGTTCTGCCATGTCGATGCTGAATTTCTACATCAACCGCGCTAGCAAGAACCTGCCGAAAGAACGCTTGGAGCACTTGGAGGCAGCCAAGGACGAGCTCCGCGCGGTATATGGCCGCCCGAGACAGAACACTGCCGGCAAGGAGCTGGCCAGTCAGAAGACCAAAGCCCGTCGCAAATAGCGCCGTCTCCTTGTTAGGCTCGGGTTGTTGGAGGGTATACCATGGACGAGCAATTGAAAAGATACAGGGTTCTAAGGTTTCGGGTGCTCCTGCTCGGACTGATCGTCCTTGCGGCAGGCGTACTTCTGGTGGCTGTCATTAAGCCCTCTCACTCATTTATCCGGCTCGCTTCGCCATCCTTCCGGATCCTGCTGATCGGCAACAGTTTTACATCTTACAATGGCGGCCTTGGCAAGGTACTCCAGGGCCTGGATCCGACCATCGAGGCCCAGGAGGCGGCCTATGGCGGATACACATTGAAGGACCACTGGGAAAAGGGCGCCGCTTTGCAGCTGATTCGTGGATCCAAATGGGACTATGTTGTTCTGCAGGAGCAAAGTCAAACGCCCGTCGGCGATCCGGCGCTTTTCACGGAGTACGCCGCCAGGCTGGGTAGTGAGATCAAGACCGCCGGTGCGCAGCCGATGCTATTCATGACATGGCAGTATCCCGAAAGCCTCGTCAATGGCGTCACTACGCGACACCTGGCCGATGCATACTTCAGAGCAGGTTCGAGACTGGGGGCAAAGGTTGCACCGGCAGGACTGGCGTTCGCGCAAGCTCTCGCCGAGAAGCCCGCAATGAGCCTGAACGCCGGGGATGGGCATCCCACTCCGCAAGGCACGTACCTGGCCGCGTGCGTTCTTTACGCCACGATTATGGGACGGAGCCCGGTTGGAATTGCATACGCCCCTTCCGCCGTTTCCAAAGACGAGCGAGATTTCCTGCAGAGAGTCGCCGCGGAAGTGATGGGATACTAATCCGGGTACAATACACTTATGTTCAGGCGATCCGGCTTGCTGCCTATCCGGCCCATGCATTTCGTCGCGCTTTGCGGTCGGATTTTCCATAACGCCGACTCTCAATACTTTCCGCGCGCGCAATACCGCGGAAGGACCATCTACTTCTGCACCGACTCCTGTCTCGGCGCTTTCACGTCGGATCCGGAGCGGTTTTTCCGTGCCCATCGCAAGTCGAATCATAAGGTCGAGCTAGGTTCTTAGCTGGCTTTACCGGTAGGTTGGCATGCTTACTCCCCAAAAGGCGATTCACTACGATCGTTACGAATTCAGCAAATGGGAACCGTTGGACGCAGAGACCATCGTCGAGGCGCCCGTTTCCCTGACGATCAACAGCGTCCCCTGGTTGACGTTCATGTGCACGCCCGTCGATCTGGAGGCGCTCGCCGTAGGCTTCCTCTATAACGAAGGCGTGATCGACCACATCGGCGAAGTGGAAGATGTGCATCTCTGTGAGCATGGGGATAACGTCGACGTCTGGCTGAACCGTTCTGTGGAACAGCCGCGCTCCTGGAGGCGCACATCGGGCTGCACCGGCGGAGTCACAGCTGTGGACCTGCTCGCCAAACCCGATGTATCGTTCGCGCGCGGGGAGCCGGTCATGGAGCCCGAAGCCATCGGCCACCTGGTGGAAATGTTGTTCGACTCTCAGGAACTCTACCGGGAAACGGGCGGCGTGCACACATCGGCGCTAAGCGATGGCAGCAGTGTATTGCTCGCAGCGGAAGATATCGGTCGCCATAATACGCTCGATAAGATCGCCGGGCTTTGCCTCATGAAAGATGTCTGGCCGCAGACACGCATCCTCATCACGACCGGGCGCATCAGCTCGGAGATGCTGCAAAAAGCAGCCCGGATGCACGCGCCTATCGTGATCTCCCGTACCTCACCAAGCTCACTTTCCATCGAGATGGCGGAACGCTACGGCATCACGTTGATCGGCTACGCCCGGCGTCATCGCTACAATGTTTATTCCAACGGACAGAGGGTGGGCCGCTAGCCTATGCATCGCCTTTCTCTGCTTCTGCCGCTCGCGCTTCTGCTTGCCGCGTGCAGCTCAACGAATCCCGCCAGCTTGCCCTCCGCCTATCCCACCTATGATCCCTTCGTTCCCGTGCAGGGCGGAGGCTTGGATGTTGGCAATAACCTGACGCTTCAACCCTTGGCCACCCGCACAGCGGGGCCGACCCCGACCTACGCCCCCCTGACCATATTGATACCCACTCGCAAGCCGGACGCGCCTCTGGTCACGCCCACCGCGGACTACCCACATCCACTACCAACCGCGCGCCAATCGGCACAGCAGTATGTCGTGGCGGCCGGTGATACCTTGGGATCGATCGCCCAGGTCTATGGCATCAGTGTGCAGGCCCTTGAAGAGGCCAACAACCTCAGCAATGACAGCATCCTTCATGTGGGGCAGGCTCTCAACGTGCCGGCGCCAGGAGGAGGCCCGACCGGATCGGCATTCAAGGTCATCCCGGACTCCGAGCTGGTATATGGTCCTGCCAGCGCGCAGTTCGACATCGCTGCCTTTGTCGCGGACCGCAAGGGTTACCTGTCCGGATATACACAGGAGGTTGACGGAGAGACACTCACTGGCGCCCAGGTTGTTGAGCTTGTAGCGCACGATTATTCTGTCAATCCACGCCTCCTTCTAGCCGTGTTGGAGTACCGCAGCAAGTGGGTCTCCAGTGAGCAGCCCGCGGCAGGCACGACCGAGTACCCGCTAGGCTATATCGACCCCAATCGGAGCGGCCTTTATCATCAGCTCGCTTGGGCGGCAAACCAGCTCAATCGCGGTTTCTACCTTTGGCGCGTGAACGGTGTTGGAAGTTGGGTGCTGGGAGACGAATCGATCGTACCGATCGACCCGACCATCAACGCCGGGACGGCTGGCGTGCAAAGCTTCTTCTCGGTCCTGGATGATCGCAAGACATGGGACACCGATGTGAATGCCTTCGGCTTGTTCCAAACGTATTTCTTCCTCTTCGGCAATCCGTTCGACCTCACCATCGAGCCGCTGCTGCCGCCCAATCTCTCTCAGCCAAGGCTGGAGTGGCCGTTTGCACATGGTTCCACCTGGGCTTTCACCGGCGGGCCGCATGCTGGCTGGGATTCGGGATCAGCTTGGGCCGCCTTGGACTTCGCACCATCTGATGTGGAGGGCTGCGCCATGAGCCAGGAATGGGTGACCGCTGCGGTAAGCGGCTTCATCGTTCGTGCTTCGAACGGCGCGGTGATGGAAGACCTCGACGGCGACGGCTTTGAACAGACCGGCTGGGATGTCCTCTATATGCACATGGCCGCGCAAGACCGCGTCGAAGCCGGCACGTATGTATCGGTTGGAGATCCGATCGGTCATCCATCTTGCGAGGGCGGCGTGGCGAACGCTGCACATTTACACCTGGCCCGCAAATACAATGGGGAGTGGATTCCCGCGGATGGTCAGCTGCCTTTCGTGCTCAATGGCTGGACGTCTTCCGGCAACGGCACTGAATACGACGGGACGCTGCAGCGCGGCTCATCGGTCCTGGCAGCCGCCGAAGGGATAACAGAAAACAATCAGATTGCACCGTAGATTCCCATGGAAATGACCACCCGTGCGGAGCCACAGCGCATGGCTGCCAAGATATAATACGCGGGACGGACGGCTTTGTGAGACGCAACGTTTTCGCATTCTGCATTGCTGCCATGGTACTGACGTCGTGCACGCAAACGCCGTCGTTATGGGGAGTTTACCCGACGCCGACTTCCGAGCTGCCGCCCATCACGCCGGTCCTGCGCACTCCCGATCCGGCAACACCTACGGCGACTTCAACGGCTTTGCCGCTGCCGACCCGCACTTTTACGCCGACGCCATCATTGATACCAATTGAATCATCCACTGCCTCTGGCGGCGTGCCTGCGACGCCGGCCGTTGTGAGAATTGAAACCACAACGACGCCAACCTTCGACGTCCCGGCGTTCCTGTACTACTCACAAAGCGGAGACACCGTTCCGGCGCTGGCGGTCAGGTTCGGCGTGGACGCCTCCGAGATTCGCTCCGAGCAGTCGCTGCCCGCCGGCGGGCTCATCTCGCCGAACACACTTCTCGTCATTCCGGACCGCATCACCGAAAAGACCACACCCAACGTTCAGATCATTCCCGATAGCGAATTGGTCTTCTCCGCCACAGCTATGAACTTCGACATCGCCGGTTACATTGATGCCGCCAACGGAGAGCTGAACCGCCACAAGGAGTACCTGGGTTCGACCGGTTGGAACACCGGCACGGACGAGATCAAGCGGCTTGCGTACGAGAACTCGATCAACCCCCGCTTGCTGTTGGGCATCCTTGACTATGAGGGGCGCTGGGTCCACGGTGAACCGGTGGACGCTCTGCACACCGACTATCCCATGGGTTACCAGAGCTACCTTTATAAGGGGCTGTTCAGCCAGATGGTCTGGGCGGTCAATCAGCTCTCGATCGGCTACTATGGCTGGCGGGCAGGTACTCTCACCGAGCTCAGTTTTCCGGACGGCACCAGGCTGCGGATCGACCCGCGCTTGAACGCCGGTACGGTTGCCATTCAATACCTCTTTTCACGGCTCCATAGCCAGTCACAGTGGGCACAGATGATCGACCCCACCGGTGGCTTTCCGGCTCTTTACACTCAGATGTTTGGTGATCCGTGGGCGCGCGGCAATTCGGTCGATCCCCTCTTTCCCCCGGGGCTTGCCCAGCCTTCCCTTGCCTTACCCTTCCAACCGAACGTCGATTGGAACTTCACCGGCGGGCCGCATGGTGCCTGGGAACACGACGGCTCGCAGGCAGCCATCGACTTTGCGCCCGCGACCGATCACGGCGGGTGCGATTCGACTCCTACGTGGGTCACCGCGGCCGCGCCGGGAGTCATCGTGCGGTCTGATCATGGTGTCGTGGTCGAGGACCTCGACGGCGATAACCATGAGCAGACCGGTTGGGATCTGGTATACCTGCACATCGCCACAGATGGGCGAGTACCCGTCGGAACCTATGTTCAGGAGAACGATCTCATCGGGCATGCTTCCTGTGAAGGTGGCATCGCAACTGGAACCCATCTCCATTTCGTTCGCAAATACAACGGCGAATGGCTGGCTGCGGATGGACCCGTGCCGTTCGTTCTGGATGGCTGGACGGTGCATCAGGGCGATGAGCCCTACGTAGGCACCTTGACAAGGGGCGACCGGGTCGTGGTCGCCGATCCGGTCGGCCAGCTCAAATCTGTTATCATCCGTGCCACGAATGATCCCTAGACGCCTGCTCGTAACGGCGATTCTCCTTTCATGTATCCTGTCATCCTGCAGCATCACGAGTTTGGCCCCGGTAGCCGGGCCCGATCTTCTCGCGCCGGCTCTCGCCACCCAGCCCGCAGCCACATCCGTCGGCGCTACCCCTCTGCCCGCCCGTCCGAATTACAGGCCGGCTGAGCTGGTTGACTATGTCGCTCAGTCGGGCGATAGCCTGCCCGAGCTGGCGGCGCACTTCAACACCACGGTGGCCGAGATCCGTGCAGCCAATCCGATCATTCCGGATGACGCCACCACCATGCCGCCCGGCATGCCCATGAAGATACCCATCTATTTCAAATCCTTGTGGGCCACGCCGTTCAAGATAATTCCCGACGCTGCTTTCGTGGATGGGCCAGCCGAGGTCGGTTTCAACACGTCGGCATTCGTCGCATCCAGGCCCGGATGGCTGAAGAACTACCGCGCCTACGCGGGCTATCAATTCCGCAGCGGCGCTGAGATCGTCGATTACGTTGCAACCAATTACAGCGTCAGTCCGCGCCTTCTATTGGCGCTTCTTGAATACAAGGCAGGCGCCCTTTCACAACCCGAGCCGCCAGACAAGCCCTATCCGCTCGATTTCCCCCAACCGATCTACCAGCACACTTCCTATCTTCTGTACACTCAGCTCTTCTGGGCGGCCAACACGTTTAACAACGGCTACTACGGCTGGCGTTCGGGCCAGCTCACGGAATTCGATCTTCCGGATGGCACACTCATCCGGCCCGATCCCTGGCAGAACGCCGGGAGTGTCGCCATCGAGTACCTCTTCTCTCTTACGGATGCGGGAGATTCCTACAATGCGGCCATCGCCTCGGGCGGCCTCGCTAAGACATACGAATCGCTCTTCGGCGATCCCTGGAAGGAGAATACAACGCTGATCCCCGGCAGCCTTCGGCAGCCGCCTCTCACCCTGCCTTTTCCTCCAGGCCAGGTTTGGTCATACACTGGCGGACCACATACCGGCTGGGGGGCCGGAGCGCCCTTTGCCGCTCTGGACTTCGCCCCTCCCTCCGAACATCACGGCTGCTTTCTCCCTGATCCTCCTGATTTCGTGACCGCCATGGCGAACGGCGTGGTGGCTCGCTCCGGTCCGGATGGCGTGGCGCTCGACCTGGACGGCGACGGCGATGAGCGTACCGGCTGGGTGATCTTCTACCTGCACCTCTCAGCCGATTCCCGAGCTCCAGCAGGGAAGGAACTCCATACAGGGGAAATGATCGGCTACGGCTCCTGTCAGGGTGGCGAGCTCGTGACCGGCACACACGTTCATATCGCGCGCAAATACAACGGGGAATGGTTGCTTGCCGGCGGTATGGTGCCCTTTAACATGGACGGCTGGATCGCGCACGCCGGGGATGCGGCCTATCAGGGCACGCTGACCCGGAACGGCCTCCAAGTCACAGGCTGCGTTTGCTCCGATCTCGGCTCGCAGATCCGCTCCGACTATCAGCCTTAGCCGCTACTCGACGATCGCGCCCTGCTTCACCAGGCTTCGTACCCCGTTGCCGGCATCCTCATGGATGGAATAGCGTAGCTCGATGGGGAATGCGCTCTTAAGCATCGCGTGCACGGGGCAGTATTTCTTCACGGACCGATCGATTGCCGTGAGAAGCGCAGTCTCCTGCACGCCGTGTCCCAAGACCACGTAGTCCAGCACAGCGCTTGTAATAACCTTCGGATAATCGGCGGCGCGTTCTGCGTGTATCAGCACCTCGAACGAGATTACATCCTGCCGCTGTTTTTGAAGGATAGAGATCACGTCCATGGCGGTGCAGCCTGCCAGTGCCATCGCTACCATCTCCACGGGGCTTACACCGGTCTCCGCGCTCGGGTGGCTGTCCATCTGGACGGGGAACCCGCTGCCTGCCATTCCGGTGAATTGCAATTCCCTCTCCCAGCTCACTTTCGCATCCATATGCTATCGCTCCTCGATCAAAGGGGTTACGTACTTCTCCAGGTTGCGCTCGCTGATCGCTCCATACCACGCCAGCCTCACCACCCCGTCGCGTGATACCACGTACGAGCTGGGAAGGTTTATGGTCTTGAACGCGCTGTCACCGGCCTTGTGTGTCGGATCCAGCCAGATCGGGAACGTTAAGCCGTACCGGGTCACGAACGCCCGGACGTCATCATCGGGCTCTCCATCCTCGATGCCCACCACGGCGAACCCTCTCTGGCGGTGCTTCTCGTAGTAACTTTGCAGGAGCGGCATTTCCGCCTGGCACGGCGGGCACCATGTGGCCCAAACGTTGACAAGTACCACTTGTCCCCGATAGTCTGCTAGGCTGCGCACGTTTCCGGCAAGATCTGGCAGCGCCAGGGTCGGGGCCTCATAACGGACAGCGGCGGGGATCGCGGCGAAGTCGGTTGGCAGAAGCGTTTGATCCGCCTGCCAGCTTGAGACCAGGTACATCCCCATCATTCCGAGCAGCATCAGTCCTGTTCCAGCGATCAGAAGAGCCAGGGTCTTGCGAGGGATTCTCATTCACCTTTCAGGCAGAAGTGAAGTTTCGTCATGAAAAAGAAGTGCATTTCTTCCGGATTGAGCACGAGGTCTGGTAGTATAACGTGCCGCAAGGCCCGCCCCGATCAAGACGGGACGAACGTCAGCCCTTTTAGGAAATTCATTACTATGCCCGCCCATCCCAAGCGCGATACGATGAATTGAAGTGTTGCCGGACAGGGCGATTCCCCGGCGATTGTGATGGAAATTGCAATGCAAGCGGCTGCAGGAAACTCATTCTTTAATGGCTTGAGCCAGGATCAACTGGAGCTGATCCTTCCTCTGTTCGCGCGCTATTCCGCTCCAGCCGGTACCGTCATCTTCAAGCAGGGAGATGAGGCCACCCACCTGTATCTGGTCCAGGCGGGCTCCGTCGCGATCCAGTACAAGCCCTACGACGGTCCGATCATCACACTTTCGCACCTGCAGCCGGGTGATATCTTTGGCTGGTCATCCGTCGTCGGCGGCGAGACCTATACTTCCGATGCGATCAGCACCGCCGATCTGGATGCCCTGCGCTTGCTTGGCTCCGATTTGGTCAAACTGTGTAGGGATCATCCGGATACCGGCTCTG
>DATKAF010000104.1:0-5960 GCA_035498395.1 Anaerolineales bacterium | reverse complement strand
CCGCGCCGCTGGATTGCATCAGCTTGCGGGCGCTTTCCACAACGGCCTTCCACCAATCAGCGGGCCGCTGCTCATGCCAGCCTACCTCAGGGTAGTGCGTGTTGTAAGGCACGAAGGCGCTGGCAAGGCAGTTTCCGTCCGCATCGTAGAGCGAGGCCTTGTTGCCGCCTGTGCCGAGATCAAAGGAGATGATCTTCTTGTCCATTGGTCACCTATCGAGAGGAGTTGCCTGCTAGGCCTTGACCAGCAAGCGGGCTTCTTCAACGATCTTTGTGCCGCTGATGAGGTTCACGCCAAAGCGCCGCGCACCGGCCTCGTACATCTGCATTAGTGTTTCGATGTTGCGGATGCCGCCCGAGGCCTTGATCTGGATGTGGTCGCCGACGAGGGATTTGACGAGACGCACATCGGCCAGCGTAGTGCCGCGCTCGGCCCAGCCGGTGCCGGTTTTGACAAACGAGGCGCCCGTGCGGATGCAGATGTCGCAGGCCTGCCGGGTCTCCTCCTGCGTGAGGGCCATGATCTCGATAATGACCTTGACGGGTATGGGACGCACGGTGTCGATTACAGCCCGCGCGTCCTCTTCGACCCCGGCCAGATGCCCGGAGCGCAGCAGGCCGACGTTCATCACCATGTCGATCTCATCGCAGCCAGCCGCCATCATCTCTTTGGCCTGCGCGACCTTGATAGTCGTCGAATCCGAGCCGGATGGAAAACTGACGTTCCCGACCAGCCGCACGCCCGGCGCATCGTTGAGAAGCTGTCTGGTGTATGGAATGAAGCATTGGAGGACGGAGACCTGCCCAAAGCCATGGCGGCGGGCGGCGCTCACCATTTCGTCAATGTCCGCCTTGCTGGATGTAATGCGGACACAGGAGAGGTCGATCATCTTCGCGATTTCCGGGGCGGTCAGAGTCATGGGCACATCACCTTTGCTAAACAGTCATCGAAAATGGGGATTCAGTCCACCGAGAGCAGCGGTTGGGGACACACTCGCCCATTGCTCTCGGCGAGGGCTACATTGAGGGAATGTTGGCGGCTAGAGTGCTTCCTCCAACAGCTCGACGGCATCGCGGATGCATTTACCGCAAGTAGTGGAGAACAGGCCTAATGCAACGACCTTGGCGCGTTCTTCGGAGTTGCTCAAGTCATGACCGATCAACTCACGGCAATAGATCGAGCCATTTCGCAGCCGGAACTTCTCCGCCAGATCGGCAACCAACCGGTACGTCATTTCTGTGTTGCTTCCATACTTGTTGCCGTCGGTAACCACCTTGCCATGCTTAAGGCCGATCACCATGAACGCGCCGGTCAGCGCGCCACAGACCTCGCACAGACGCCCCATTCCGGAGCCAAAGCCGGTAGAGATGCGCAGAGCAGCCTCCTCGCTCAGGCCGTAGTCTTCCGCGAAGCTTGCCAGTACAGCCTGGGCACATCCGTATCCGAGCTCATGATATCGTTTGGCCCGCTCCGTCTTTGCGCTCATGGTGAGTCCCTCCTGGTGTGCGGCTTACTTGCCACGGACGCTGGAAGCGGCCTCGTTCAGCTGGTCGAACAGGGATGGGGTGAGGTCGAAGTGCAGGACCTGAGCCACAACCTGCGTCCAGCCGTGGACGAAGTAGATCCAGCCATCTTCCACTTTCACCTTGCGGCTCTCGACCTGGGCGAGAGACTGATGCATGAAGTCCAGCTCGCCACGGTAGTTGAATTCCCAGGAGATGCTGTTCATGGGGAACTTGCCCTGCCACGTGATGGGCGAGCCGGGAGTGTCCTTGCCCATGCCGGTGGCATTGATGATGATGCTGCACGGAGGGAACTTCTCCATGATCCGGTCGTTGAGCGCCGGGTCGCTGTTGCAGATGTACTCGGTCTCGATGTCGGTCTTGAGCTGGCCGACCATCTCTTTGGCGTGGTCAAGGCGGCCCTGCGAGCGGTTGACAAAGGTGAACTTCGCGGGGCGGTCGTCCTTGTCCTTCTTGTTGATCAGGTGCAGCAGGGTGGCGATGGCCGAGCCGCCCGCGCCGAAGCACAGCACGTGACCGTTCGTCCGGCCGAAGTAGCCCTTGTCGATAATGGCATCCAGGCTGGCGCCCGCGGTGATCGGGTCCTTGGCATGGCCTTCGAGTCGCCCCTCCAGCTTCGAGATGCTGGAGACCTCGTCGGTGATCATGGCATAGGGGTCGAGATACTCGAACATATCGCGGGCCGCCGTCAACAGGTCGATCTTGTGCGTGGTGACCAGCGCACCGAGCGAGTTCGGATCGTACTTGATCTGGGCCACCGCCTTACGGTAGACCTCCGGGACATCGTGGATCTTGCAATCCACGCCCTCCATTACGACCTCCGGCCGCCCTAGGACGTTCATCCACAGCGGGAAGACCTTCATGATGGACGACTTGCCGGTGGTGACGCCGATGAAATAGAAGGTGGGCACCGTTTTCTTGATTACTTCATACTGTTCGGCAGGGTTTGCAATGGTTGCGCTCATGGTCCTCACCTGTCCTTATTTGGCAGCCGGGCGGGCAGCCTGGATGACCTTCACGAAATCGGACGCCCTCTTCGAGATCTCATCGAACTTGCCTTCTTTGGCAAGCTGCGGCGGGCAGAGCTCGCTGCCCGCGCCGACGGCAATGACACCTGCCGCGAACCAATCCGCGACGTTCGAGGCGCTCACGCCGCCGGTGGGCATCATTGGGATGTAGGGGAACGGGCCTTTCAATGCTTTGACGTAGCCGGGGCCGCCAACCGAGCCGGGGAAGACCTTGACGACGTCGACGCCCAGGTTGTAAGCCTGGAGCACTTCGGTGGGCGTGAACGCCCCCGCCATGACCGGCAAGCCGGTCGCCAGCATGGCTCTGACCAGCTCCGGCTCGCACACGGGACTGACGAGAAACTTTGCACCCGCATCCTTTGCGCATTGGGCCTGCTCGGGCTTCGTCAGGGTGCCCATGCCGATCAGGATCTGATCGCCGAACTTCTGCACCAGCGTGCGGACCACTTCCTCCGCGTTCGGAGTGCTGTACGTGATCTCGATGCCCGAAACGCCGCCCTCCAGCAGCGCTCCAACCATCTGCACTGTCAGCTCCGGCGACGGGCCGCGGATGACGGCCAGCACGCCGAGCTGCTTTACCTTCTCGATGACTTCCGCTTTGTTCATGCTTCCTCCAGAAAAATGATTTCTCGTTGTTGTTCGAGTGGCCGGGCGTGGTCTTGACCTCCGGAAGGACACCGGGGACTTCGTCCGTGGTGCCTTGGCGCCACTACTCGACCACCGGGGCCGGCGGTACGGGCACGGCAAGATGGCGTCATGACATAATCTTCGTTCGTCCCGCCGTGCCTGTACTGGTTGCCTACGCCACGCGGTAGGCCGGCTCTTTGCCTTCCAGGACGGCCAGGCAATCCCGCATCGCAAGCCAACCCATGTTGCTGGTGGCGCCATCGGTCATTGCGCCCAGGTGCGGCGTGGCGATCACCTGCGGCAGAGCCAGCAGCGGGTTCTTCGGATCGGGCGGCTCGGTGGTGAATGCGTCCAGACCCGCGCCTTTGAGCCGGCCGCTTTGCAGGGCTCTCAACAGCGCGTCTTCATCGACGACCTCGCCGCGCGAGGTGTTGACCAGGAACGAGCCCTTCCTCATCCTGCCAAGGAATTCGTCGTTCACCATGCAGCGCGTCTCGGGCAGCAGGGGAAGATGCAGGCTGACGAAATGGGATTGCCTCAAGACCTCGTCCATGCTCGTCAGCTCCACGCCGAGCGCCCCGGCTGCGGCTGCATCCATCAATGGATCATAGGCCAGCAGCTTGCAATCGAACCCGGCCAGGCGGCGAGCCAGTTGCTTGCCGATGGCGCCCAGCCCGAGGATACCCACGGTCTTGCCCTCCAGGCTCAGGCCGGCGTAGCGCGGCCACTTACCCTGGTGCACCGCTTCGACGGCTTCGGGAATCTGGCGCGCCAGCGCAAGCATCAACCCGAGCGCAAGCTCGGCAACCGAAACGGAATTTGCGCCGGGAGTATTCGTGACGACAATGCCTTTTGCCCGGGCCGCGGCGAGATCGACGCTATCCACGCCGACGCCATAGCGCGCGATGACTTTCAGCTTGTCAGCGGCTTTGAGGGCCTGCGCGTCGATGCCATCCAGTCCGGCGATGTAGCCATCCATACCCGGCAGCAGCGCGGCCACTTCGGCAGAGCTGAGCGGCTTACCGGTCGGGTTGTATACGACCTCCTTGACCTGCGCTTCCAACTCGGTCTTCAGCCGCGGGTCGTTCTTGCCATACGAGGTGGGCGTGACCAGCAGGCGGCATTCTTTAAGGTTCATTTCTGCACCGGCTTCGTCCAGCGCGGGTTATCGACGATCTCCGGGCCCTGGGGCCCATCCACGACCAGCTTGCGGAAGCCCTGCCGCTCGATAGTCCCGTAGTCGTGACCCGCGTTGCCGGGATATGCAAAGAATGTGACCAGGTCCTCCTGCCGTGAGGTGCACACGGAGCGATGCGCCCAACGAGGCGGGACATACAACACCTTGCCGGGCGCCAGCGCCTCGACACATGCTTCACCCTCGGGCGTCTCCATCACCATGTAGCCCTCGCCGCGCAGGCAGTAGTAGATCTCAGCCGTCTCCAGCACCGAGTGGAAGTGCCCTTTGGTCATGAAGAATTCCCGTCCGACCTTGCCGGGATGGACGATGGAAACGCCCATCAGGATCTCGCCCTCCACCTGGGGTCGCGCGATCTCGTAGACCTCGTAGATCAGCTGATCGTCGTCGGAAAGCTTCTGGTTGTATGCCTGCTGGTCATCGAACTGGCCGCGCAGAGCAGAAAGCCGCCGTTCGATATGGTTATCCACCCTGGAAGGGACCACCTGCGGCATCGGAAGCGTGAACGTGAAAGGCACATCCATGATCTTGTTCTCCAAATTCGGTTTAGTTGATCCCGGCCAGCCGGCGGGAGATGTTCCCGCCCAGCAGCTGGCGCTGCGCGGCTTCCGGAATTCCCTTTTGATGTAGTTGACTGCGTATCTCACCCGGCAGGCTGGCGAGGCCGGGGCCGCCGCCCAGGAAGTGATACAGGCGGACCTCTGCCAGGTCGGTTGCCAACGCCACCCGGTCGGTGTACCCGGCGATGACCATCTTCTCGATGAGAGGCCACAGGTTCGTGGAGGGCTCGTACTTGGGCCTGTGGAAGGTGTCGTACTCCAGCAGGACGCCGATGCGCGCCAGCTCCTTGTGCAGGACGAGGTCGGGCCGCTTATCCATATGGCAGAGGACCAGTTGGATCGGCAGCAGCCCCTGATCCATGAAGTAAATGCAGGCTTTCTCGGCCAGGGCGCCCTTCTCGGTATGGATCTCCATCACCGACCTGGACTGCAATGCGGCGGCGGCTGCGCCCTCCAGCGCCGCGTGAGGGCACCTGGCCCAGGTATCCTCCAGCGCGATCTTGATGAATCCGGCGCGCACAGGCGATGGCCTATCCCGCGTCTCGAAGAGCCCCTGGTGCAGCTCGGAGCAAATGAATTCGCTGATCTTCGGAGGCTGCGCATCCCACAGCCAGTGATCGGGGGCGTAGTATTTCCGGCGGTGAAAGCCGGTGCAGGCGACGACGGTCACGCCGGAGGCCTCCGAGAGAGCCAGCAACCGGTTCCCATCCCGGCCGCAACCCTGAGGCTGGCAATCCAGGATCGTCTGACCACCCTTCTCATGGAATTCCGTCAATTCCTGCCGCATGGGCTCGAACTGATCCAGCACCGGGGAGCCTGGGTCGGCTCCCTGCACCGGACTGATCCAGAGATGGTTGTGCGAGTCGGTGATGCCCAATGAGTCGTGGGAAACCGTGCCTTGAACGGTCATCACCGGGCGAGGAGGAGAGACGGGAGAACTGGCGTCTGTTGGATTCATGGCTGGAGAACGACCTTCAGAGACTTACGGTCTTCTGCGGCAGCAAAAGCAGCCACAGCATCCTTGAGG
>DATKAF010000103.1:0-19798 GCA_035498395.1 Anaerolineales bacterium | reverse complement strand
GGGTCCGCGACACGCAGCAGTATGTTGACAAGTTCGTAAAGCCGGTCCCCGTGGCCCCTGAAATGAATTTCTACCTTGGCAAGGAAGTCAGCGAGGCCATGGCGGACGACCTGCAGGACTGAGGACAAGCCTCTGGTTTCGATGCGCCAGCAGAACACCGGCTACTCGACTAGCGATGCCCGCGGTGGTCGGGCAGGGATGGTGTTCTTCCCAGACCGTATCGAATCCACGCGACCACAATTCCAACCATATGCCTGTCTCCGACCAGGGCGTTACGAAGAATCGTTACACGCTGATTCCCCGCACCATGATTTTCCTGCGGCGCGGGGAATCTTATTTGTTGCTCAAGGGCGCTCCTACCAAGAGGCTGTGGGCCGGCAAATACAACGGATTGGGCGGCCATGTCGAGCGCGGCGAAGATGCGCTGACTTCCGCCCGGCGCGAGCTCCTGGAGGAGTCCGGCTTAGACGCCGATCTCTGGCTGTGCGGCACGGTCATCGTCGATGCCGGCGATACGGGCATTGGTCTCTTCGTGTTCAGTGGGGAATGCCGCGGCGGTGAGTTGAAGCCTTCGAGAGAAGGCGTGCCCGAATGGATCGAGTACGAACGCGTCCGGGAGCTGCAGACCGTCGAAGACCTGCCGCACCTGCTGCGGCGCATCCACGCGATGGAACGCGGTGATACCCCGTTCTCTGCCCGGTCGTCCTACGACGAGGCTGGCAGGCTCGTCGTCGCGTTCGCAGAGTAAGCGTCTGTCTCCTGAGGTAAACAAGAGTGCGCAGTGTGAGCTGCGCACTCTTTGTGTTGTCAGGTGTAGGTGAGAGGAGCCGCTGCTGCGGGTACTAGGGGAGCTTGTAAGACTGCAACTCTGTCACCGAGTTGATCGCCATGCCAGGCAGGTCGCCGGTTTGCACGGACTTGACCCAGCCGACGCCTGGCGCGAACCAGAAGGTGCTGTTCACGGAGGAGCTAATGGGGATCGTGATACCGGAGTAGTTCGCATTCATGTTGAAGGTCGTCACGGCGCTGATCTTCATCGCGGAGAAGGTACCGGCAGGGACGGTGACGTTCTCGGTGCCCAACTCCTGCAGGTTTGTCGACACCGTGCCCCGCAGTTCCGCGCTGAGGTTATCGCGCACAATGTTCCCCATCACGTCCAGGCCGTACATCCAGGTCTTGCCCTGCTTCACATGGGCGGGCAGGGTAACGCCGGCCGCGTTGGACGTTGCAAAACTGGCGGTGACGTCGCTGAGTGAAAGGCCGAGGGTCGTCTGGCCGGAGCCAAGCGAACGTGCAAGCAGGCCATCCGGGGTGCAGGCCCAGTCCTGATCGAGCGTGATGCTGTCGTCGAAGTGCGTCGCAACCGTAAAGCCATCGGGCTTCACGTCGGTGATGGTGGTCGAGAGGGTAATGGGGCTCGATGACACGCCGGTATTGACGTAGCTCCAGATGGCACCCTGCTTGACCGGGACGAGCGGATTGGCGCAGAGATCGGCGGCAGGCGCCTGGCCGTCAGTTGAGGGGCTGCTCGCCGCGCCGCTGGAGCCGGAGGGCGTGACCTGGCCGAACGCAGGTATGGAGCCGCACGCTGCCAGCGACGCCAGTAACAACGCGGATAAAACGTACTTGTAAATCGTTATAGTATGCATTCCTCAAACCTTAACGAAAGTGGTAAACGGTTATTACGATGCCGCGCATCGATCCGTGCGCGCTTTCTTCCATGCATAAAGCGCATTGTGTCTGGATGCACGACCGAAGCGAGGCTGGTTGTCGAACAGGCGCGCGATTATACGCCCGTTCCGGGAGGCTGGTCCTTTGCGTCCATCCCCTATTTGGGTAGTGCTGCCGGGAAGGCTACAGTTTGTAGCCGATCTTTCTCAGGAATTCCTTGCGAGTGGCGACGTCTCCGGCGCTCTCAACGCCCTTCGGCGAGGAGCCATCCACCACCCCGAGGATGCCGCGCCCCTGCTCCGTGCTTGCCACCACGACCTCCGTCGGATTGGACGTGGCACAGAAGACGTGAACCACCTCGGGCACCGATTTGACGACGTTTAGCACGTTCACGGGGAAGAACCCCTCCGCAAGGAAGAGGATGAAGGAGTGCCCCGCGCCGATGTTGCGGGCGTTCTGCGTTGCGAGGGCGATCATGGCGTCGTCGGTGCCGCTGAAGCGGGTCAGGCAGGGGCCGGAAGCCTCGCAGAAGGCCAGCCCGAACTTGATACCCGGCACTGCGCTGACGAGCGCCTCATGCATGTCTTCGACCGTCTTGATGAAATGGGATTGCCCAAGGATGAAATTGACAGCATCCGGTTTCTCAATGCGAACGTTTTCAATATCCACAGCGGCTCTTCTCCCTGGTGAATTCCTGATTTGGTAAGATTGTAGCAAGAATCAAGGCCGGACGCCATGCCGCTCCGGCTGGCTGACTGCAATTCTTGCATGGGACCAATTTCCTGCCATCCACTGGAGTATCGACACATGCGTCTCATCACCATCGCCTTCTTCCCCGTCTGTTGCGGGCTCATCCTGTCAGGCTGCGCACCGGTAGGCGGTTCCCCTCTGCCACCTGCCCCGGTCCCAAGCTTGGCCCCTCCGACAACCAACGCAGCAGTTGCGCCGCAGAACCTTCTGGTCACATTGGTCCCGCTTCCCGATGTCACTGCCACGACTACCCCGCGTCCGTTAGTTCCTGAGTTTGCTCATATTGTGACCATCGTGTTCGAGAACAAAGAGTTCGGCACTGTCATCGGCAGCCCGAAGATGCCCTATTTCAACGAGCTGGCGAGGTCCTACACGCTGCTCACGCAGTTCTACGCAATCACGCACCCCAGCCTCCCGAACTACCTGGCGATGATCGGCGGCGATACCTTCGGGATCACGTTCGACTGCTACAGCTGCCTCACCGACGGCACAACCTTTCCGGACCTGGTGGAGGCGAGCGGACGTACCTGGAAGACGTATCAGGAGGATATGCCCTCGCCTTGTTTCAATGGGGGAGAATCGGGCAATTATGCGATCAAGCACAACCCGTTCATGTACTTCAAGCCGATCCGCCTGGATGCAGCGCGCTGTGCGCGCAGCGTGGTGCCATACACAGACCTGGCGGTGGATATAGCGACCGGAAATCTCCCCAACTACATCTTCATCACGCCCAACTTATGCAACGACGCGCACGACTGCGAGATCGACGTGTCCGACAACTGGCTAAAAGTCAACGTGCCTGCCCTGCAAGCAGTATTGGATCTGCAGGGACAGCCTTATCTCATAATCTTGACGTGGGATGAGGGCCAGGGTGACCATTCCTGCTGCGGTCTGCCCCAGCAGGCGGGCGGGCGTATCGCCACCATCCTGATCTCTCCGCAGGCCAAGAATGGCTTTGAGGACGACACGCCCTACACCATCTACTCAATGCTGAAGACAATGGCCGAATCGTGGCACCTGCAATATCTCGGCCATGCTGCCGATCAGGAGAACGTGCTGATCACGGCGCCGTGGAAATAGGGCAGCGGTTAGTGTTCAGTTATCAGTTATTAGGGCTCAGAGGGCTGTCGCCACAGATCAGCAGAGATGGATTGGAGATCAGATAAACGGAGAGTGTTCATCCGTGGTGAATTCTGATGGCTGTTTTCTCTCATAGAACACCAGCATCGTACTGCCATACTTGCGCTGATCGAACTCTTCCAGGTTGGTTAGCTGCACCGGCCGGTACTCGCGAGGTGCGATCTGCGCGATCGCCCAGCCATCTTCCGTTAGCCAATTGACCTGCTCGTCGAGCGCGAGCAGCGCTTTTGACCACATCTCCTGGAATTGCGGCGGGGCAATATAGATGTAATGGAACTGCGCGTCGGGCACCGCTACCAACATGTTAAAGGCGCTTCCGCGCCAGACTTCTGCCCGATCCGAGAGCTTCGCTGTTGAAAGATTCTCCTTGATCGTGTCGATGGGAGCGCGGTTCAGGTCTGTGAAGCGCACGAACGCCGCCCCGCGGCTGAGAGCCTCAATGCCGACCGCGCCTGTGCCTGCGAACACATCCCACCACCTGGAGTCAATTGCATCCGTGCCGACGATGTTGAAAAGCGCCTCCTTGACCCGGTCGGTGATGGGCCGCGTGGTATCGCCCGGCACGGATCTCAGCCGCCGCCCTTTGGCAGATCCGGCGATGACCCGCAAGCTCACCGGTTATCCCCGCCGTGCTGCATGCCCGAGACCCTACGCGGATGCCGCATCGCGCGCGGCCACCAGGTTGCCGTACGGCGCAATGACCGGAACCACGCAGCCGGTGCTCAGGATCAGGCCCTTCCCGCCGGCCTGCTGGATGGCATCCTGTGTCTCCAGTGCCACCTGCGCGGGCGTGCCATACGTGAGCGTATCCCGCGCCAGGCCGCCGCAGACGACGGTGGCCTGCCCGGTCTTGAGAGTCTCGATCTCTCGCGCGCTGGAGAGCGATGGCGCGGTATCCCGGTCATGCCAGTTCAAGATGTGCACCGGGTAGTTGGCGACCGCCTCGAAGTAGATATCTTCCCCGTGGATGTGAAGCATATTGCACCACAGGCTCTCCGCCGCCTCCAGGACAGACAGATCCCACGAGCGACTGAACCGTGTGAATTCGTCCTCTGAAAGCACGGTTGCCTGCGCGTGCTGCACCGCGTAGAAGACGCCGTCGATCCCGGTCTCGATGGCCGCCTTCACGAAGCCGCGCGTGGTCTGCGCAATCGTCTCCAGACCCTTCATGACCGCATCCGGATGTTTGCGAAGATGCACCAGCAGGTCATCGCCCGCCGCGAGGTGCCGGGCCTGCGCGAGGGGGCTGAAGATCGTCTGCAGGATCGGGGTGTCCGGACCCAACTCCTGCCGGATGGCTCGAAGGCAGGCGAGCTGCGCGCCGAGGTGCCCGGCGGTCGGGTCCAGGATGGGAAGCGCATCCCAATCCTCCGGCTCGGTAATGACGGACTTGATGTAGCGGCGCGTGCCTTCCGTGTGTCCTTCCCAGACGTCGTCCGCGCCCCAGTCCTTCAGGCAGAAGGACGAGGCCGGTGTGACCTTGACCAGATCGAAGTCGAACATGCGCTGGAATGCGACGTGAGCGGCGGCAAGGGCGTCCGGTGATTGATCGTCGACAGGGTAATGGCGCCAGAGGGCAACAGGCGCGCGGTCGGGGCGATCGCCAGCAATGGTGGCTTCGATGCGTTCACGATGAGTAGTCATGGAATCCTTTTGATCTCGCAGAATGTCGCGCCGGCCCGCCCCACGGACAGGAGCACTGGCGCATCATGGAAGGTCTGACGATCTTCATTGGTGCGCGTATTGACGAGGATGAAGTCGCCGGAGGCAATCTGAGACCTGGCGCCGCGTTCGTCGAGCACGGCGATGTTCGGAGCTGCGTAGGGTTGCGCCACTTCAGGTTCGCGGTGGACATATAACTTGACGGGTCCGCTCTCCTCCCGGTCGAAAGTTTCGACTGCCTCCTTGTAGCACGTCAGCCAATAGTCCGTCTCGTAGCGGCGGAATGCGCCTGCCGTGCCCCCAAGCAACGAATTGTAGTACGCATACTCATAAGGATGCAAGCGGGCGATCCCGATCAGGCCGGGCAGAAGGATGACCGCGACGACAGCAGCATTGACAGCCGGTCGGCGAATGCGCCGGAAGATGAACTCGAACGCGATTCCGGTCAGGACGAAAACTGGCGGCAGGATGAACAGGAAGTGCCGCATACCGTCATACATGGGGGGGCGGCGCAGTATCACATAGGCCGCGGGAACGGCGAACCAGAGCATCAACAAGATCACTTGCGACAGCCTGCGCCGGTCGGAGCGGAACTGGTATAGCCCGAGTGCCGAGCCAAGCGCACCCAGCAGCCATACGAACTCGGTCAGTGTGAAGAACAGGAGGAATGGTAGGTAGCGACGCGGCAAGTCATAGGCTCGATAGACCTGTCCGCCGAATAGCACCGGCAGCACGGTCGGGTTCTCCGACATGAAGCGGAACGCATCGACGAAGCGCGTCGGGCCTTCCCAAAGGTAGGGCCACGTTGCGTATACGACCAAGACCGAGATCAACGCATAGGGAACCAGCCACAAGAAGAGCCTTGCGCGGGGCCGCTGCACGAGCATGTATGCCGCGATGATCAAGGCGGCCAGCGGCCCCAGCACACGGTTCGCAGTAGCGAGCCCGAGCATCAGCGCGGGCACAAGCACGTGCCGGAACCTGCGGACCGGCGTTTCGCTGTCCACTTCGACGAGGTGATCCACCATGCGGAAGCCGAGCCAGATGGAGCCGGTCAGAAAGACGAGAAATGGCATGTCCTTCGGGTTGATGAAGGCATGTCCCCATAGCATGGGCTGGAATGCGAACAGTGCAGCCGCCGAAGCAGCGGCCCACGGCTGTACCAACCGCTCTGCAAGCTGGTCAACGAAATACACGCCAAGCAGGAACGCGAGGAAGTTCAGCAGATGCCACGCAGATGGCGTGTCCAGCCCCACGGCGTTGAGGAGATACACCGGCTCGCGTGCCAGCAGCAGGTAGGCGGGCCCGCGGTTCTTGTGGTCGTCGCCGCTGGGGCCATAGGATTGGTTGAGGTCGAAGTGACCGCTGAACCAATTGGCTGGAGTGTAGGCGTAGCCAAGCGCATCGCCATACTTGTAGAATAGCGGCTCGTCCCATGTTAGCCCGTAGTCCCGGAACACAAAAAGGCCGATCACGAGTGTGACGGCCAGGAGCAGGATGACGGGTTTCTGCAGGATGCGAGAGACGATTCTTATTTCCTGGAGGCCAGGCGGCGCGCCTGACGCTCCCGACCTTCTTCAAGCTTGCGCTCTTCCTCTTCCGTTTCGGCCACCACAGGCGGCACTGGGATTGGTTTGCCGTCTTCGCCGAGCGCCACGTACACGAGGTACGCCTTGTTCGTCTCGATGCGTACACCCGAGATGGGGTTCTCGGACTGGACCAGGACCTCGGCTTCCATGGAAGTGCGGCCCGTGTAGGTTACTTCGGCAGTCAAGAGAACCAGGTCGCCGATCATGATGGGGTTGCGGAACACCATGGAGTCGATCGCCACGGTGACCACACGGCGCTGGGCGTGCCGCATGCACGCCAGCGCGCCGGCTTCATCCGCCAGTTTCATGATCCAGCCGCCGTGCACATCGCCGAGGTTGTTGGCATGTTCCGGCTGCATGAGCGCCGCGAGGCTGATGCGGGAGGCCCGCACCGGCTTGGGCTCAAGACTCGTGCTCACAACAACCCCCTCCGCCCTCCGGGCACCTCCCCCAAATGCATCGAACGATAAGTGGTTGGTACTCCACCTGTCAACGCATTTGCGGGAGGGTGGGAGGGGGTGATGCTGGATCGTGACATCGAATTTCGATGATTCCTCAACTCAGGTCCTCCCGCAGCTCACCGGCGTCCAAGGCGTGCAGCCGCTCCGGCTCTTCCAGCAGGACGTCGATGGTGGCATTACTGAGCTCGCTCATCAATGGAGCCAGCGGGACCGTCGCCGGAGGGTAACGCTTGCCAGGCGGGGTGGGCGGCACGGCCCTGCGCGGCTTCAGGGTCGCGGTGGCACGCTTGCGTAGGATGCGCGGGTCGTTGGTGAGGTAGCCCACGTAGTAGCCCAGCACCGAATAAATCTCCCGCTGCGGGGTAATGAATCCGATCCATTCTCCATTCCGATTGAAGATGTAGGGGAATTCGAGAAACGCCTCGGCGTCGCCTTTGGAATCGTAGATGGGGATCAGCGCCATATCTGGCCTTTTCATCAGTCCACATCATTATACGTCCAATAACGATTGACGAAGAAGTTCCACAGCATGACCACGCCCACTGCGATCGCCAGGGTGAGGTTGCGTGCCAGCAGCTCCGGCGAGACGACCAGATCCATGCGTGAGCTCTCGAAGAAGTTGAGCAGCACCGGCTCCACGAAGTGGAGGATCGGGATGCGGATGGCAACGCCTGCCACGTTGACCATGAAGAACATGCCGAGCTGTTGCGCCAGCGGCCGCGAGCGCGACTCCGGATAGGTCCAGTAGCGGTTCCAGATGAAATTGCTGACGACGGCGCAGGTGAAGGAGATGGTGCCCGCGTACACCAGCGGCATATCGAAGAAGTGTGTCAGGAAATTGGCGATGCCGAAATCCACAAGCGCGCCGAACGTGCCCACGGCCATGAATTTCAGGAAGCGCGTTCGCTCCACCGGGTTGTTGAGGACTGCGATCATGCAAGCGCCAGCTTCCGCTTGAAGTAAGGGATGGTGTTCTCCAGGCCTTGCGCCAGTCTGACCTTCGGCTCCCAGCCAAGGATCTGGCGTGCCCGCGTGATGTCGGGCTGGCGGCGCTGCGGATCCCGCGCACTGCGAGCATCAGGCACGAACACGGTACCGGCCCGGTTGCCGACCACGGAGTTGATCGTCTCGGCGAACTCGACGAGCGTCATCTCGTGCGGGTTGCCGATGTTCACCGGCAGATGCTCTTCGGACATCAGGAGCCGAACGATGCCGTCCACCAGGTCGTCCACGTAGCAGAACGAGCGCGTCTGCATGCCGTCACCGTAGAGGGTGAGGGGCTGGTCGAGCAATGCCTGCTTGAGCAGGTTGGGGAGGGCGCGCCCGTCCTCCAGGTCCATTCGCGGCCCGTAGGTGTTGAAAATGCGGGCAATGCGGGTATCAACACCGTGCTGCCTGTGATAGGCCATCGTCAGCGACTCGGCGAAGCGCTTGGCCTCGTCATACACCGCCCGCGGTCCGATCGGATCGACGTTGCCCGCGTACGACTCCACCTGGGGATGCACCTGCGGGTCGCCGTAGATCTCGCTCGTGGAGGCGAGCAGGAACCGCGCCCCGTGCGCCTTTGCCACGCCCAGCGAGTTGTGCGTGCCCAACGCTCCGGCTTTCATGGTCTGAATGGGAAGGTTGAAGTAGGCCAGCGGCGACTGCGGGTTCGGGCTGGCGGGCGATGCAAAATGCAGAACGGCGCCAACCTTGCCCGGTAAAAAGATGTAGTTCGATACGTCGTGCCGGTAGAACGTGAATTTCTCGTTGCCCATCAGGTGGGCGATGTTTTCCCGGCTGCCCGTAATGAAGTTGTCGAGCCCGATGACCTCGTGGCCGTCCGCGAGCAGGCGGTCGCACAGGTGGGAGCCAAGGAATCCGGCCGCGCCGGTGACAAGGATACGCATGAATGCCTCAATGTGATGAATTCGCCAACAGGTACATGGATCATACGGAAGGACACGGATTTCTCTTTTTCACCACAGAGGTTGCAAAGTGCCGCACCAAGGGACAGCAAGCGATTACTCCTTTGTGTTCCTTCGTGCCCTTCGTGGTCAGACTTCCTAAAGATGATCCGTGCCCTACTGTGAAATCCGTGTACAAAACAATACCTACTTCCAATCGATCATTGTGATCAGTCCATCGCCGGTGACCTGGTAGGCCTGACCGCTGCCGCTGTCGATCAGCCACAGGTTGCCCTGGTAAACGACGGCGATGAAGTCACCGGACTGTCCCTGGATGGCATCGGGAGCCCAAACGACCGTCTGCGGTTCCAGACCGGGCGCGTCGGCGGGCGGGAAGAGGACGCGCCGGTTCGAACCGTCGCGGTCCATGACTCCCAGCCGGTAGCGGCTCGTCTCGCTTTGACCGGGGAGCACCGCCTGAAGATATGCGAGCTGGTAGGCCTTCTCCTGCCCGTTGGGCCGCATCGGTGACGCCGACGGATAGGAGAACATGCCGACCTGAGGGCTCATCTCCACGGTGGCGTCATTGTCCATCGAGCGCGCATCCAGCGCGAAGTTCGGGGACTCCTCCGCGATGACGGGCGCCGGTGCGGGCGTATGGTTCACGTAGTACAGCGTCTTGCCGTCGCCGCCCCATGCGATGCCGGGGAGCCACGCCCAATCGCTGTGGGTCTGGAGCGGCGTAATCTTGATCAGCGGAGCGAGGTAGCCGCCATCCTGGCTGACCAGCCCAATGCCATCGGGCCGCGCATATGCAAGCCGCCCATCCGGAGAGAAGGCGAAATCGGTGCCCCACCAGCCATACACGCCGCCGCTGCCCGCGTCCAGTATCTTCTGCGGCTCGCCCGCCAGGCCGACCTTGTAGAGGTCGTTGTTGGCCTGCCATCCCGGCGCGGTCCCGCGCGGCTCCACGGTGGAATACGCGACGGTGTTCGAGCTGTTCGGATACCACGCTGCAAAGTGAATAATGTTGGCTGCCTTGAGCCAGACCGGGTTCGGCGTAACCGACTTGGTGCTGACAGCCCACAGCGTATTGATCTGCTGGTCCGCAGGCTTCTTCGACTTGCGGGTGAAGAGAAGGTAGCTTCCGTCGAATGACAGCGAGAATATACGCCCGTCCAGGTCGCCTGTGTTGACCAGCAGGCGGCGGTTCGCCGTGGACGTGTCCATGATCCAGGCGTTGCCGCCCGCCATGTAGGCGATCTTGCCGGGGATGGGCAGCGGAGCAAAGGACGCCTGCGCGCCGACCATGACGATCTCGGGCACGGCCTGCTGCAGCAGCACGCTCTTGACGACAGACCGGCTCGTCTGCACTCCGTCTTCCAGCAGCGTCCGATAGGTGATCTCCTCCTGCCCGATCACGCCTGCCTGCACCAGCCTCTCCTGGCCCTCCGGGAGCGACTCGTTGCGTACCACTTGCCGGTCGAACGGGATGGTCTGCGTCTCAGTCTCGAACTTCTCCTGCACGCGCGTCAAGCGGATGGCATCGCCGCTGCTGAGGACCGTATAGAAGGGCGGGTCGGACTTGTCGAGCTCGCCCGGCGCAAGGCCCGCGTGTTGGAGCGCCTGCGTGACCGTGCTGCCGCTCGGCACGGAAACATCCCGCGTCTTCCCATCGGCGGTGATCGTGACCTTGAGCTCCGTGCGGCCAGCCTGTTGCAGCTCGCATGCGCTCAACGCCAACACCAGTACGAACGCCAGGAGTCGCCCTGCAAGGCGCGTTCGTGGGCGTAAGTGGAGTGATCGCTGTGCTCGCGTGGATGGGATGTGCACTGGTATAATCCGCGCTACTTGATGCGGCCCGTCACGGTCATAACGCCGTCTTCGATCGTGATACTCTGCATACGAAAGCCGGTGGCGACCGGGCCAAGCCAGCCCGTGAAGGCCTCCTGGATAGATGCTGCAATCGCAGCGTTCAGCCCCTGAGGTGCCTTGAGCGGGCCGAAGTCGGTCTGCGCGATGTCGAAGTGCGGTTGGCCATCAGCGTCGATGCTGGCCTGGATGGTGATCGCGACATTGGCATTGAAGATGCCGCTCTTCGCCTTGCCGTAGACCTTCATCTCGCCGGATCGTAGGTAGACGCGCGGATCAGAGATCACCGGGTTGGCCTGTTCGCCAGCCTTCGCTTGCAGGTAGTCGGTGAGCTGCTGTTCGGTGATCTGGACGGAGACCTCGCCGTCTTGCGCGACGGACGCCACGGCTTCCTCCAGCTGCTGTTGCAGGGTCATCGGAGTGCCGGTCGCCGTGGGGATTGCGTCGTCTGGATATGCAGGTCCCCCTACAAAGATCGAGCACGCCAGCGTCGCGAATACAAGCGCGGCCAGCGCGCCAGGGATAGCTTTCTTCATGTTCTCATTCTCACGGCGTAATATCGGCGTTATTATAGCATGAGCGAAAATCAGGAAAATCAGGCCAATCCGCTGCCACTTGCCGCCCAGGTCGAAGGGCTGTTGTTCGTCGCGACCGAAGCGGCGGCGCCCTCCCAGCTTGCCGAAGCGCTCGACGTGAGCACCTCCAGCATCGAAGTGGCGCTCAACGAGCTGGACAACCTCTTGAAGCCGCGCGGTCTGCGGCTCCAGCGGAATGCGGGACGCGTTCAGCTCACTACCGCGCCGGAGCTGGCCGAAGCCATCGAGCAGTTCCTGGGGCTGGAAGCCACCAGCCGGTTGACGCACGCGGCGCTCGAGACGCTGGCGATCATCGCCTACCAGCAGCCCATCACGCACCCGCAGATCGACCAGATCCGCGGCGTCAACTCCGACAGCATGCTGAAAAGCCTGCTGAACAAGGGGCTGATCTACGAAGCCGGTCGCACCGATGGGC
The DNA here is from genome assembly GCA_035498395.1 of Anaerolineales bacterium. Classification (GTDB taxonomy): domain Bacteria; phylum Chloroflexota; class Anaerolineae; order Anaerolineales; family Villigracilaceae; genus Fen-1038. The sequence continues at coordinate 7,753 of DATKAF010000103.1, read as the reverse complement.
CGGGGCGGCCCATCCTGTATGTGACCTCTCCGACATTCCTCCAGCACCTCGGCTTGAATTCCATCGCGGAGCTGCCGTCGCTGGAACTGGCAGATGAGATGCCGCACGACGAGATGTTGAAGGGTTAGGCGCGAAGGCTCATCCAAACGAGATTCCCCCCTGCTTGATTTATGGTTACGGATGGCGTATAAGCGGGCAAAGCCAGACCTCCCCCGAATCGCTCCACTACTCAAAACCTTAGAAGAAAAGGAGCAAGACATGAAGCTGAGCGCACGCAATATCCTGAAGGCCAAGGTGGTCAAGGTCACGAAAGGGGCAGTCAACACGGAAGTCACTCTCCAGCTCTCCGGCGGTGAGCAGATTGTCTCGATCATCACCAACACCTCCGCAGAGAATCTCAAACTGAAGGAGGGCTCGGATGCTTATGCGGTCATCAAGGCCTCCAGTGTGATGGTCGGCATTGACGAGTAGGTGAGCCAGATCCTGTTCTGACGAAAAGAAGCATGTAATACCCGCGAGACTCGGGTTCGGACTTGCCAGTGATTAGGCCGATAGCCCTGCCATACATGGTGGCAGGGCTTTTCTTTAGCGAGGCATCGCGTCGCATTCTCGGTTCCACCGTGCATTCAGCGGGCTGCCGCATGCGCGGTCTTGCGCATGACGAGATTCGTGTGTATACTCACTGAGTGAGTATCGCCCCGAAAGTACGGCGCTCGGTCGGCATAGCGCCCGAATTTGCATTGCTTGGCTTCCTGTACCTGGAGCCATCTCACGGCTACGACCTGCATCAACAACTGAGCAGGGAGCTGGGGTATATCTGGAACGGCTCCCAGAGCGAAACCTATAACATCCTCAAGCGGCTGCAAGAGCGGGGATTCATCAAGTCGCGCCTTGTCACGCAGGAGAAGCTGCCTGCACGCAATATGCTGTTTCTGACGCCCTCAGGCCGAAAAAGGTTTGAAGCCTGGCTGAAGACGCCCGGAGGGAGCGGCGTCCGCACCATCCGGCTGGAATTCGCCACCCGGCTCTACTTTGCCGGGCAAACCCGAATCCTGGACCAGCAGCAGATGATCGACCAGCAGGTCGCCGAGGTGCGCGCCAGCCTTCGAAAGCTGGAAGGCGATCTGATCGAGCTGCCCCTGGGAGAAACCTACAACCGTCTGGGCCTCGAATACCAGATCTTGCAGCGCAAGTCGATCCTGGACTGGCTCGATTCCTGCCGGCAAACCCTCAATCTGCAGTTCTATCCTGATGATGCACTGGAAACGCTGTTTGAAAAGGAGGAAGATATGAAGCTGAGCGCGCGCAATATCCTGAAGGGCAGGGTGGTCAAGGTCACCAAGGGGGCGGTCAACACCGAAGTCACTCTCCAACTGGAGGGCGGGGAGCAGATCGTCTCGATCATCACCAACACCTCCGCAGAGAATCTGAAACTGAAGGAGGGGGGTATAGCTTATGCCATCATTAAGGCGTCGAACGTGATGATGGGTGTCGACGAGAAGTGAGTCTCGTCGAGACGTCGTGTCACCTTGTGGCGCGCCATTCGATATGGCTTCGCTGCAAGGCATCCCAACTGTTGGAAGAGGAGACTAATCCATAAAACGTTTACTCACCGTCGTAGTTTTGTTTGCTGCCCTCATGGCCGCTTGTACCCTAGCGGCTACCCCGGCGCCGACCGCGGTACCCCCCACGCAGGCACCGCCTACACAGGTTCCCACTCCTGCATCGACGGCCTCCCCCGAGGCGCGCACGCTAAACGTCTTTGCAGCCGCCTCGTTGACAGGCGCTTTTGGCGAGATCGCCAAGGCATTTGAGGCCGCCAACCTGGGTGTGACCGTGACGAACAACTTCGCCGGCTCTCAGGCCCTCCGCACGCAGATCGAGCAAGGCGCGCCGGCGGATGTCTTCGCTTCGGCGGATCATAAGAACATGGACACCATGGTCACGGAGAACCTGGTCCAGGACGGCAAGTACCAGGACTTTGCCAACAATAAGTTGGTCGTGATTCTGCCACCCAAGAATCCCGCCAATATTCAAACCTTGCAGGACCTCGCCAAGCCCGGCATGAAGCTGATCCTGGAGGACGCCTCGGTCCCTGCAGGCAACTATTCGCGCCAGATCCTGGCGAACATGAGCAAGGACTCCACGTATGGAAGTGACTTCAGCGACAAGGTCCTGAAGAACGTCGTCTCCAATGAGACGGACGTCAAACAGGTGGTGTCCAAGGTGGACCTCGGGGAAGGCGATGCTGGCATCGTCTACGTCACCGATGCGCAGGCAGCGCCCGACCTCAAGTCCATCGAGATTCCGGACAACTTCAACGTCATTGCCAAATATCCCCTCGCGGTGGTCGCCAAGTCGTCGAATTCTGAGCTGGCGGCAGCATTTGTGCAGTATGTGCTCTCGCCCGAGGGACAGGCGGTGCTCCAGAAATGGGGCTTCGCTCCTGCAAAGTAGCCAGGCCGGGTACGTGGCTCGAGCGATTCCGTTGACCTCCCTGCGGCGTTCTCTGCCAAAACCGGTTGCCAGGCGGCGGACCGGCTGGATCTTCATTATCCCCAGCCTGGTCATGATCGTGCTGTTCGCGTTGCCGCTGCTGGCCTTGATCCTGCGCGCAGCAGGAAGCGACTTTCTAATCTCGATAGCAGCCCCGTCCGCGCTTCAGGCTCTTCGTGTGAGTCTTGTGACCAGCACTCTCAGCCTGTGTGTGACGCTGCTTTGCGGCACGCCGCTGGCCTACTTGCTGGCTCGAAGTCAGTTTCCGCTCAAACCCTGGCTGGAAACGCTGATCGACCTGCCCATCGTTCTGCCGCCCTCTGTGGCCGGTATCGCGCTCCTCATGGCGTTTGGCCGGAACGGCATGGTAGGCCCATCGCTGAGCCTCCTGGGCATACACCTGCCCTTCACCACGGCCGCTGTGGTGATGGCGCAAACGTTCGTATCCGGGCCTCTGTATATTCGCGCAGCACGGATTGGATTTACGGACGTCGATGTGCAGCTGGAGGAAGCCGCAACCGTGGAGGGGGCGAACGCCTGGCAACTATTCCGGGAGGTCATGATCCCGCTGGCTGGTACTGCGCTTCTCAACGGCGCGATCCTGTGCTGGGCGCGTGCCCTGGGCGAATTCGGCGCGACGATCCTCTTCGCGGGGAACCTGGAAGGTGTAACGCAGACCATGCCGCTGGCTGTCTATATCGGGCTGGAACGCGACCTGGCCATCGCACTGGCGCTGTCTGTCATGTTGGTCGCTGTCTCCATCCTTCTCCTAACGAGTGCCCGCCGGCTCGAGAGGCGTGAAGACTAGCCCGGAGGCCGATTATGGAATTCTCCATGCAGCCCATTGGGGTTATCCATTCACCGTTTTCGGAGGGTGAGAGCACGCCGATCCAAGCTTCCCGCTCGCAGGCCAGGGGCACCGTCGAAGTCTTCAGCCAGTACGCTGATGGCCTGGATGGGATCGACGGCTTCTCCTACGTATACCTGTTCTACATCCTGCACCGGTCCGAAGGCTACAGCCTGCGTGTGACACCGTTTCTCGACGACCAGTTGCATGGAGTCTTCGCCACACGCTACCCTCTCCGGCCCAATGCGCTGGGGTTCTCGCTCGTCCGGCTCCTGGGCGTCCAGGCAAATATCCTGGAAGTGGAGGGACTGGATGTCTGGGACGGCACTCCCCTGCTAGACATCAAGCCATACGTGCCCGACTTCGATCAGCGTGATCATGCCCGCGCGGGTTGGTACGAAACGCGCAGCAAGAAATAGTGCATTCTCGACCACAACGGAACACAGGAAGACGACAACGGGCGGCTGATGGGTCGCCCGCATCGATTTCGGTTTACAATGGAGTCGGCGAACCCGCCATGCGCTCGCCGCGGGGAGCAGGATTCCGTCCAAAAGGAAGGGAACACATGGAGGAGCGTCTGCAGAAGATCCTGGCGCAGGCCGGTTACGGCTCACGGCGCCATTGCGAAGAGTTCATCACCGGGGGTAGAGTGCAGGTCAACGGCAGGGTTGCCGCCATCGGCGAAAAGGCGGATCCGGATCGCGACAAGGTCACGCTGGATGGCAAGCCCATCGCGCGGCGCGAAGCGCTCACCTATATCGCCATGTACAAACCGCGCAACGTCATCTCGTCGGTCGACGATGAAGTGGGGCGCAAGACCGTGCGCGAACTGATCCCCGAGAGTGGCCATCTTTACCCGGTGGGGCGGCTGGATTGGGACAGCGAGGGCCTGATCCTGATGACCAACGACGGCGACCTGACCAACCGCCTCACGCACCCGCGCTACGGCCATCAAAAGGAATACCGCGTGCTGTTGGCGCGTCAGCCGGATGCAGAGCAGATCGGGACGTGGCGGCGCGGCGTGATATTGCCGGATGGCGAGAAGACCGCGCCCGCGGATGTCTACGTCGAAGGCCGTTCAGGGAAAGGGGCGTGGCTGCGCGTGACGATGGGGGAGGGCAAGAAGCGGCAGATACGAGAGATCGGGCAGGTGCTTGGCCTGCCCGTCGTTCGCATCATCCGCATCCGGATCGGGACCCTGCGACTGGGCAGCCTCAAGCCCGGCGACTGGCGTCACCTGACCCAGGGCGAGATCGACGAGCTGAAAGGCAAGAAGACGGTAGCGGTGCGGCAGCGCGGCCGCAAAAGCCTGCCTAAGACACGACCGCCGCGCAAGCGCACGGCATCCTCCAAGCCATCCTCCAAGCCCGGCACGGCGAGACGGAACAAGCGCTAGAGCTCAACTTGCAGCAACCAATCCCAGGACTGATTTCGTGTAGTTAGGCTTCCGCAAGGAAGCCTTCTGGAAAGACGGAAGTGCGTTCCCGGATGGGTCTAGTTCTCCCCAAGCCCATGTATCTTTCTCTCTCTACGCCGGCGGGCGCTAGAGAGAGAAAGATACATGGCTGCTCTTCTTCAAGCTGGTATCCTTATTGTCTCTTTATAGTATCCTCAACGAGCAAAATGCAACAGTTGGTCATGCAAAATGCAACACCGGTGTTGCGTGGTGCAACAGTCCGGTCGCGCAATACGCAACAGTTGGGGAAGTGAACAACCATTGCACAACCTATCCAAAGTGCACAAATTGTCGCATGCTGGAGAACGGCTAACGATCCTGCCGTTCGGACCGTAAGGGGATGACCGGCGTTCGCTCGTAGACCCGGTAGACGTGCGGGCGGTTGCGCAACCCGGGCGTGGTGTCTTTCAGGTACCCGGACTGGATCAGCCGCCGGAGCTGGCGCTTGACGGTGGTCTCATGGCAGCCGAGCAGATGAGCCATATGGCGCAGCGAAGCCCGACATATGCCTTCGCGCATCTGGCAATGCCGCCAGACAACGCCGTACACACTCGCCGCGCTCATCCCCAGCCTGTGCGAGACCTCATCGAAGATCGGGCTGAAGGTGGGCATGGCATCCGGGTCGCTGTCGGCGCGCTTGCGAACGGTCATGGGGCATCCTCCGCGGGGAAACATGAGTGGAATCCGGTAGATATATTATAGAACAATTGTTCTATTCGAGTCAACATGCTCTCATCTGTGACATTCTTCCCAAAATTGCATTTTGTCTTAAAAACCGTATACTGAGGCGAGTCCCCAACTTGCCGGTTCCATCCTTATATAGATCGTTCATTCAGAGAGGAGCATCACATGCCCAAGTATTTGGTGGAGTTCAGCTACAGTGTTGAAGGCGCGAAGGGGTTGATCAAGGAAGGCGGCACGGCCCGCCGGGCAGCCACCGAGAAGGCCGTCCAATCCATGGGAGGCAAGCTGGAGGCATATTACTTTGCCTTTGGCGAGACCGATGGCTTTGGCCTGGTCGATATGCCCGACAACGTCAGTGTGGCTGCGATCAACCTCACGATCGGCGCGAGCGGCGCGGTGCGTACGAAGACCACCGTGCTCATCACACCGGAGGAGGTCGATGCGGCGGTGAAGAAGTCGCCCGCATACCGGCCCCCGGGACAGTAGTTCATCTGAGTGTTGCAGGCGAGCAAACGGCCTCCGTGCATCGAAGCATGGAGGCTGTTGTTGTTGTTCTGGATGCTCTATTCGCTACTCGGCTGCGAGCTCGCTGATGATGCGCGCCATGTGCTTGGAATGTTTGAGATACAGATCGATGCGGATATTCTCGTTGGGGGCGTGCGCCCGGCCATCCGGGTGACCGAGTCCCGCGGTTGCGACAGGCAGTCCCAGGTCGTGGACGAACGGGTAGCTCGGGCCTGAGCCGCCGATCATCGGGACCAGCAGCATATCTTTTCCAAACACCTCTTTGGCTGTCCGCACGACGAGCTGGATGAACGGGTCGTCCGGGTCGGTGCGGGCCGGGTGATCTCCGCCCAGGTCGGCAACCTTCACATCGGCGAAGCCATGCGCATCCAGATGTGCGCGCAGTTTCTTGAGGATGTCCGCCGGGTCCTGGTCGGGGACGAGGCGGAAGTCCACCTTGGCGGAAGCGCGCGCCGGGAGCACGGTCTTCGAGCCGGGGCCCTGGTAGCCGGAGGTCAGGCCGCAGATGGTGCAGGTGGGGGAGAACACGCCTTCCACTTCAAGGTCGACGCCGCCCTTCAAGCCCTTCAGGAAGTACGGGACGCCGAAGCGGGTCTTGTAGTCCTCGGCCGGATCGGGGAGCTTCGACAGCAGCTCGCGGTCGCGTTTCGACGGCGGCCGGATGTTGTCGTAGAAACCGGGGATGAGGATGTGCTCGTCCTTGTCCTTGAGCGAGTTGAGCGCCCAGACCAACCGCCAGGCCGCGTTGGGGAAGATGCTGCCGCCGATGCCGGAGTGAACGTCGGTGGAGAGCAGGTCGATCGACAGCTCGACATAGCAGATGCCGCGCAGCCCGAGATACTCGATGGGCGTCTCGGTGTGATCGACGCTGCCGAACTCCCACACGCACGCGTCGGCCTTGAGCCTGTCCTTGTTCTGCAAGACGAAGTCATACAGGTGGACGCTGCTGGTCTCTTCTTCGCCTTCGATGATGAACTTGATGTTGCAGGGCAGCTCGCCCTGGGCATCCAGCAGCGCATCGATGGCGTGCAGGCGGGCGGCGATGTGGCCCTTGTCATCTCCGATGCCGCGCCCGTACATCTTGCCATCCCGGATGGCCGGCTGGAACGGCGGAGTCTGCCACAGCTCCAGCGGTTCGGGAGGCTGCACATCGTAGTGGTTGTAGATCAGCAGCGTGCGCTCCGACTTGCCCTTGCGCTCCGCGAAGACGACCGGCGCGCCGGGCGTGTCCATGATCTGCACCTGGAAGTCGCGCTTCTTTAACATTTCTGAGACGAGGGTGGCGCACTCCTTCATTCCCAGGTTCTGCGCGCCCACGCTGGGCTGCGCGACCAGCTTGCCAAGCTCGTCCAGGCTGTGGTTCAGGTTGTGTTCGAGGTACGCGTCGATCCGGGTGTAGTCGGCCATACTATCGCTCCTCTGGTTGGGATAGGACACGGATTCTATGGATTTCCACGGATTATTTATTCACTACAAAGGGCACAAAGTACCACGAAGGGGATCAGAATCAGGTGGGGACTGGAATACCGGAAAGGAAGACGGCACGAGCATGTCTCAGCAAGAACAGACTTCATAAGATATGACTGGCCTTTGCTTCGATGTACTTGGCTTGATACTATTGATCACTTATGTCGCATTTGCCTATATTGTCACTCACCGGGGCGACTATTACCATATTCGCCGATGGAAAGCAGCCATCTTATTCACATTTACTTCAACAATTCCTATATTGGCAGTGGTGCTAA
>DATKAF010000102.1:0-14717 GCA_035498395.1 Anaerolineales bacterium | reverse complement strand
CCATACCTATTATATGGGGCTGGTGGATGCCAACAACAAGGTCAACTTCTATGATGGCAAGGTGCGCGTCGTCGATCCGGACGGCAAGGAGTTCGTGAAATACGAGCCGAAGGATTATCTCCAGCATATTGCCGAGCACGTTGAGCCCTGGACCTATCTGAAGTTCCCGTATCTAAAGAATGTCGGATGGAAGGGCCTGGTAGATGGAAAGGACTCGGGCGTCTACTGTGCGACGCCTCTTTCACGCCTGAACGCGTCCGATGGCATGGCAACGCCGCTGGCGCAGGAGCAGTACGAGCACTTCTACGCGACGCTGGGCGGCAAGCCCGTGCATCAGCGGCTGGCGACGCACTGGGCGCGGCTCATCGAACTGCTGTATGCCGCAGAGCGCTGGGTGGAGCTGGCGACCGATCCGGAGATCACCTCACCCGACTTCCACACCATCCCGACGGAGAAGCCGACCGAAGGCGTTGGCATCGTCGAGGCGCCGCGCGGGACGCTCACTCATCACTACACCACGGACGAGCGCGGCGTGCTGACCAGGGTCAACTTGATCGTTGGAACGACCAACAACTATGCGCCCATCAGCATGTCGGTCAAGAAGGCGGCTACCAGCCTGATCAAGAGCGGCACGGTGGTAACCGAAGGCATGCTGAACATGGTGGAGATGGCATTCCGGGCCTACGACCCGTGCTTCGGGTGCGCCACGCACTCGCTGCCGGGTAAGATGCCGCTGGAAGTGACCATCCACGACGCGGACGGCAACCCGATCCGCGTGCTGAAGCAGTACTGCTGAGATCTGCGTGAAATAAACAAAAACTTCGGGCGTCTACAATACTCCCGAAGTCTTTGTATAATGCGACCAAGCGAGCCTCCTGACCGTCGCCGGTCATCAGTGGCAAGTCTGAGAAGCCGGGAAGGGAAAGCAGTTATGGATGGATCGCGCATTCGGCTGTTCGGTCTCATCATCGCCGCGGTGGGGCTTCCGTGGTGCTTTGCCTTGGAATCACTTCCTCATCGGCAGCACCCATTGCCAATGCATTGGCTTGTGGCGCGCCAATACTTCTCATCGGTGCATTTCTGTTCTTCCGAGGCGACCTGGCAATGTCGCTCCTTCACCGGAATCCGTGCATGGTCTGCTGGGGTGCTGTCGAGCTTCTAGACCAAACTAATCGGATGACGGTCAACGAGTACTCGCTTCCGGAACCCGGCTCGCAATACGGTGTCCAATGCGATGAGTGTGGACGGTTCGTACACTACCGATGTTGCCGTATAGAGCAGACGACGGAAGAGCGGCGCGGTCCTGGAGGTGTTACCACAAAGTATTTCGCTGTTTACAAGTGTCCTAATCCCGAATATAACGCGCCCCTCCTCACATTGGACAGGTATTCCTCGAGCTTCAAGATCCTTACAGATAGGCAGAGCATCGCTCGAGGTCGGCGCCTCTAGCATGCTCGGCGCACGACGGGCGAGAGTCAAATGCCTCTCACCTTTTACAGTCCTGATACAATGGAAACTCGCTACACGGGTTTCTTTCTGCTTTCCACTTTCTTCTGCCGCGCAAATCCGTTCCCTCCATGTCATCCGTTTTCCAGCCCTTCACACCTGACCCCGGACGCATGCCCCCTCGCGCTCTCATCCTCGGCCTCGGCAATCCGATCCTCGGCGATGACGGCGTCGGGTGGAAGGTTGCCGAAGCCGTCCAGGCAGTGGCGAATGATGCGGCGGAAGTGGATTTCGCCGCGCTGGGCGGACTGAGTCTTATGGAACGGATGCTCGGCTATTCGCACGTCATCCTGATCGACTGCCTGGAGACAGGCGAGTGGCCGGTGGGAAGCGTGCGGTCGATGCGGCTGGAGGACCTGGAGAACCCGAGCGCGGGGCACAGCGCGTCGGCGCACGACACATCGCTGATCACGGCGCTGCGGACCGCTCAGACGATGGGAGGCGAGATCCCCGAGCGTGTGGATGTGGTGACGATCGAGGCGAAGCTCTCGTACGACTTCAGTGAGTCGCTATCACCCGAGGTTGCGGCGGCGGTTCCGGTTGCGACGCACGAGGTGCTAAGGCTGCTGGACGGCGGCTCGTGACCATGAGTGCGGCCAGGTGCGAGGGCTCTATTCCCGAAGTACTACGGCGGGTTCAGACCTACGGTCGTGTGTTCGGCGGGGTCGGAGACCCACGCCGAGCGTGATCCGCGGAAGGACGCCGGTGAGTGGTCTAGACCCCGGAAGAGCGCCAGGGACATCGTACGTGGCGCCAAGGTGCCACTAATCGACCAGCGGAGAGCGGTATGCCGGCCTTCAGCCGGAGTCGGGCTAAAGCCCGACCTACGCGGGAACAAATAGGCGAGCCACCGGTCGGTGGCTCGCTCTCAGTTCGGAGGAAGGAAGCCGGCTACTTGTCGCTGGTCATAATGAATTCGGGCTTCATGTGGAAGTTCGTGTACTTGGGGCGATAGCGCTCGGTGTCGTAATACTGTTCGACGTCGACCACCTTTTTCGAGGCTGTGATGACGTCCATGGGGGCATAGTCGTAGCGGCCGTTCTTCAGCACCACCAGCTTGCCGAACTCGCCGCGAAGAATGAGATCCATGGCGAGGTTGCCGTAGGCCATCGGAACGATGGTGTCCATGGCGTCGGGATCCCCCGCGCGGACCATATAGCCGAGCTTCTGGTTGATGATATCGACCGTCTTGCCGTTGTTGAACTTGGGGGAGGCTTTCTTGATGGCGTCCGAGACCGCGTCGCCAATGCCGCCCAGCTTGGGATGGCCGAACGCGTCGATGGCGGAGCCCTCCACGATGACATCACCGCCTTCGTACGTGGCGCCTTCCGAGACAAGGACGATCGAATACCGGCTGGGATTCTTCATGCGGTCCTCGCTCAGCAGCTCGGTTAGACGATCGATGTTGAACTGGTGCTCGGGGATAACGCAGCGATTGGCCGCGCCCGCCATGGTCGGCAGCAGCGCCGAGAAGCCTGCGTTGCGACCGAAGACTTCCAGCACCATGAATCGCTCGTGCGAACCGGCGACCGTGCGGAGGCTGTTCGTCAACGCAATGGTGCGCGTGACACAGGTGCTGAAGCCAATGCAGTAGTCGGTGCCGGGCACATCGTTGTCCATCGTCTTTGGGATGGCAACGGTGTGGAAGCCTTCCTTGTACAGCCGGACGCCATAGCTGAGGGTGTCATCCCCGCCAATCGGTACCAGCGCCTCGATGCCGAGGTAATCCAGGTTCTTGAGGACCTCCGCGGTCAGGTCATTGCGCTCCGCGTTGAACTTGTCCTTCAGATGGGCTGGGACGCTGCCAGCCTTGACCCTGCTTGGATTGGTGCGGGAGCTATGCAGAAACGTTCCACCCGTGCGCCCGGCGTGACTCACCTCGTACTCCCCCAACTCGGTGTAGTTGCCGCTGTTGTCGTAGTCCTTCTCGCGGACCATGTCGACCAGGCCGGCCCAACCCCGCCGAATGCCGATGACCCGGTAGCCTTCCCGGAATGCGCGCAGAGAAACGGCGCGGATCGCCGGGTTTAGGCCCGGAACATCACCGCCGCCTGTCAGAATGCCAATTGCGCCTGTCTTGCCTGCCATGTTGTCCTCCAGGTCGGAGCCACGGAGGGCCCCGGAATGTATACACAATAGGCGGAATTATACGCCGCAGCATTTTCGGTGGGAGGCTGATTATGATAACCAATCTGCACGATGAGAGTCACAAAAGCAGCGGATTCCGTGGAGGAAATGCAAACCCGCCTCGCGGAAGTGGACTATCGCGCACTCGGGGGGAACGCGCGTTCCATTGCGAGAACGACCTCATCCAGCATGCGATCCATTTCCGCATCGAGGGTCTGGAACTCGGAATGCGATGCGTACCAGGCGAGGGAGCGGCGGAGACCTTCGGCCCAGGTAACGTCGCAGCGGAAATCCGGGACGAGGCGCTTAATCTTGGAGTTGTCGAAGACCACACTATTGGACTTATCGCCTAGGAGGCTGCCGTGCGCGTGCGGCCAAAAGGCCTCCAGCAGATCGGTGGGAACATGCAGAATGTTCGGCTCGAGCCCGAGAGCGCGAAAGGCCTCGAGGTGGATGTCATTCCACGTAAGCACCTCATCGGAGGTGATGTGATAGGCTTCGCCGAGCGACTCGGACCGACCGAGCAGGCCAAGGAGTCCCTTGGCGAAATCGGCGTTCCACGTAAGGACCCAGAGCGACGTGCCATCGCCGGGCACGACGATCTTCTTTCCCGCCTGCATGCGCTGGATGACCGTCCAGGGATGAGACCAGCTGCCAATAGAGAAGGGAATCTGCGAAGGGCCGTAGGTGAGGGATGGACGGACGATGGTGACAGGGAAAGCCTCCTCCCGGAAGGCGCGCAGGAGGCGCTGCTCACACGCAATCTTGTCGCGTGAATACTGCCAGAAAGGGTTTTCGAGAGGGGTCTGCTCGGTGACAAGATAGTGGCGGGGCGGCTTCTGGTAGGCCGAGGCAGAGCTAATGAAGACGAACTGGCGGGTCTTCCCGCGAAACAGCCGCAGGTCGCGCTCGATGTCCTCTTCGGTGAAGGCGATGAAGTCGATCACCGAGTCATAAGAGGTGTTTTGGAGCGCGTCTTCGAAGCCATGGTCGGCGGCATGCACATCCAGCGCGAGGAGGCGCGCGCCAGCCGGAACGGTGTACTTCGAGGAGATCGAACGGTTGACGAGCGTAAGATCATGCCCGCGTTGAACGGTGAGATCAGCGCAGGCCGAACTGATGAGGCCGGTCCCTCCGATGATCAGCAGCTTCATCGGAGCCTTCAGCCTTCTCCCAATTCGGGAACGGGCTCCGAGGAGAGATTGCGACGGGCGTACAAGCCCTCGACCCAGAAGAGGATGAGCCCGGCCCAGACGAGGCCAAAGCCGATCAGCCGGTCATGCGTGAAGGGCTCCTTGTAGACCAGCACACCTAGGAGGAATTGCATGGTTGGGTTGATGTACTGAAGAATTCCGAGCACGGTGAGCGGGACGCGCGGAGCGGCCGAGGCGAAAAGGAGCAAGGGCACGGTCGTCACGAGGCCTGCGCCGAACATCATCCAATTCTCCTGAGGGGTGCTATGCAGAAACGCGCCGGTGCCAGTCTGTTCGCACCAGAGCAGGTAGAGCAAGGCAGGCAAGAACAGCAGGCCGGTCTCCAGGGTGAGGCCGTGCAGGGAACTGAGCGGAGCGGTCTTCTTCACAAGACCATAGAGGCCGAAAGAGAGGGCAAGAGTAAGAGCGATCCAGGGAAGCGAGCCGTAGGAGAGAGTGAGGTAGAGGACGCCGGAGGCGGCGAGGCCGATAGGCACCCATTGGATCGGACGCAGGCGCTCGCGGAAGATGGTCACGCCGAGAAGGACGGAGAAGAGAGGGTTAATGTAGTACCCGAGGCTGGTCTCGATCACGAAACCATGCGTGACGGCCCAGACGTAGGTGAACCAGTTGATGGTGATGAGCAGCGCGGCGACGAGGTAGATGCGGACCATCTTCCGGTGGAGCGCGGCTGCACGGAATGCGGACCACTGGCCGGCGACGAGAACGACGAGGGCCAAGAGAATGAAGGACCAGCCGATGCGGTGGCCGATGATCTGTAACGCAGGGATGTCCTCAAGCTGCTTCCAGTAGAGCGGGAACAGCCCCCACATGACGTACGCGCCGACCGCGTACAAGATGCCCTTTCGATCCATGTAGCTCCTTTGAAGCGTAGCAACCCATGGCCCGGGAGGCCCCAGCCTCCGTGTGTGTGCCCGATGGCAGAACGAACCCTGCCCTGCGAGAGACGGGGCAGGAGGGCTGACCTCCTAGAACGCCTCTATTGGCTGCCGGCCGGCGAAGCCCGCGTCGATCTCGTGCCAGAACCGAACCTGGTCCTCGCCGTATTTCCAGCACAGGTAGACCTCGTGGTCGACGCGCCAGGCGGGGAAGTCGAGCAGGCCGGTGTTGATGTCCTTGACCTGCACACCGGTGTCCAAGACGCGGTGGACCAGCTTGTCAAGCCGGTCGAAGTGCTCGGCGACGCGGCTCAGGGTGGCGTTACCACCGTTCCCGGCAGACCGCTCGATGGCAGGCCAGACCTCCGGCTTGTGCGCGAGGATATCGTCACGGATCGATAGGATCTCCTCGATCAGAGGGCGAATGATCCGGAGCGCGGAGTTAGCCTCTTCGAGGGTGAAGTAGTGAGCTTCCATGAGGCCTGATTGTACCCTTCGGGAAGATCAACTGGTCTTGAGGGCGGGAGCTTCCTTCAGACGCGTTGCGATCAGCAAGCAGACGATGAGGAGAGCGATCATGACGACGAGCGGCATGGTCATCGAACCATTGACCGGGGATTTCAGCGCATCCATAGCCAGGATGAAGATGATGCCGGAGATCTGGCCCATCAGGAGCAACATGCCGTTCGAGGTGCCCTCCGGCGCAGGGTATGTGATCTCGGCGGCATACTGGAACCCAATGGGGGCGGCGCTCAGGAGGAATAAACCGAAGAGGAAGGAGAAGGCGAGAAGAACGCCATAGAGACCCGCAAAGGTGAGGCCGGCAAGCCCCAGCGTGGCACCTGCCAAGGCCATCAAGATGAACGGGACCCGCTTACGCATCTGGTCGGAGAGCATCGGGAACACCAAGGCGCCGACGATACCGCCGAGGATCATGAGGCCGCCAACGACGCCCGCCTGCGTTGCCGAGAAGCCGCGCGGCGAAAGCAACTGCTCGATCCACGTGGTGACGGCATTGAAGATGCCGAGCCCGACAAAGAAGATCGCCAAGAGGACGATGAACTCGCGCTGCCGTATCATCTTCGATAGACCATCCAGGACGAGGGAGCGCTGCTCTTGCTCCGGCGGGCAGGGAGGCGACGGCGGGCGTTCGCGGGCGAAGATAAAGAAGGCGAACATCGCCACCGTGGCGAGAATGCCGTACACGATCAGCATGCCGGGAATGCCCCAAGCGAGAGTCAGGTACGGTGTGAGGGCCACCCCGAGCAGGATGCCGACAAACATGGCAAGAGAGCCCAGGCCGCTGGCGGTAGCCCGCTCTTTCATGGGGAACCAGCGCGCGGCTACCGTCGTTACAGCGTTGAGGAGAAACGGCTGACCGATCGCAATGCCGATCTGAGCCATAAGGACCCAACCGTAGTGGGCGCCGCCCAGCCCGCGTATGATCCCGAAGACGCCGGTCAGCGCGGCGCCCACGCCGACGCCCGCCCGGAGCCCGTAGGTATCGATGATCCAGGATGCGGGAAAGGAAATGATGATGTAGACAACCATGAAACTGAGGGACAGCAAGCCGATCTCGAGGTCCGAGACGTGGTAGAACTGCATGGCATCGGTTGTGACAGCGGCAAAGGTGATCCAAAGCAACTGGTTTACTGCGACGACCCCCATGTAGACCGCCAAAATGACCCAGCGGTATCCGTACACCTTGAAGTCCGTTTCGGGCATCAACATTCTCCTCGGGATTTTCTTTCCATGATGAAACAACCCATTCTATCGCGGTTCGTTTCGTAGCGGCGTAGACGCGTCTGCGAATTCCGCGCGACAAGAGCCTTCAGCCTCACCGTCCCGGTGCTTTCTGCATGTCTCGGTCGATTTCGGACAGGCTTTTGATAAAATAGTTAGGACCTGATCGCAGCCTCAGGAGGCAGCAGGCAATGGAGCATCGATGAACCTGAATCTAAACGTCAACGGTAAGCCGTACGAGGTGCAATGCGCCCCCTCTGATACGCTGTTCAGCGTTGTCCGTGGACTGGGGTTCTACGGCGTCAAGTTCGGCGATGAACAAGGACTGACCGGGGCCGACACCGTGCTACTGGATGGAAAGCCGGTGAATGCGGGCTCCTTGCTGGCGGCGCAGGCGGAGGGCCACAACGTCGTGACCATTGAGGCGCTGGGCGAGCACCCTGAGCAAGGATGGAAGAAGACCGGCGGCTTGCACCCCATCCAGAAGGCATTCGTGGAAACGGGCGCCATCCAGTGCGGCTACTGCACGCCAGCGCAAATCCTGGCTGCCAAGGCTCTCCTGGACACGACTCCCAACCCGACGGAAGACCAGGTGCGTGAGGCACTCTCCGGCGTGATGTGCCGATGCACAGGCTACCTCAAGCCCGTGCAGGCCGTGCTGCGGGCGGCGGCTGTGCTGCGGGGCGATGAGCCGGTCAACTGGGACTCTGTGAGCTGGGATCTGGGCGACATGGGAGGCAACGGCGGCACGACGGCGCCATCCGGCAGCGCGGGCGGTGAGCCGAACCTCAGCCTCGTCACCCGCCCCAAGGTGGTGGTTACGCCGCAAGCCCAGACATGGAAGGTGGTGGGCAAGCCCGAGCAGAAGGTCGACGCGGTGAAGCTGGTGCAGGGAAAGCCCGCCTTCACGGCAGACATGGATATGCGCGGCATGCTGGTCGCGAAGGTGCTGCACAGCCCGTTGGCGCACGCGCTGATCAAGACCATCGATACCTCCGAGGCCAGAGCGCTGCCCGGCGTGGCCGCAGTGCTCACGTGGCAGGATATTCCGCGCGTGGTGTGGAGCACGGCCGGACAGTCGGACCCGATACCGGGACCGCTGGATACGTTCTCGCTCGACAAGAAAGTGCGATTCGTCGGCGACCGGGTGGCATTCGTGGCGGCGGAGACGGCAGAGATCGCGGAGAAGGCTTTGAGCCTCATCAAAGTCGAATACGAGGAGTTGCCGGCGATCCTTGATTCGGCGAACACTATGAGGCCCGAGGCGGTCCGCATCCACGACGAGCCGGAGTATATCAACTTTGGAGATTCCGATCCGAGCCGCAACCTGGCCGCTAAGATCCGCATCGACATCGGCGACGTCGAAAAAGGCTTCGGGGAGGCCGACCAGATCTTCGAGGGCGACTATGAAGTGCCAAAGGTACAGCAGGTCTCCATCGAACCGCACGTGGTACTGACCTACTGGGACGAGGATGACCGCCTGGTGATCCGGACATCCACGCAGGTGCCTTTCCACGTGAGGAGGATGCTGGCTCCGGTGCTACAACTGCCGGTCAAGCGGATCCGCGTCATCAAGCCGCGCATCGGCGGCGGATTCGGCGGCAAGCAGGAGGTTTTGATCGAGGACGTGGCGGCGCACCTGACGATCGCGACCAAGCGCCCGGTGCTCTACGAATACACGCGCGAGGAGGAGTTCATCGCGGCGCGATCACGTCACCCGATGAAGGTGCATCTAAAGACCGGTGTGAAGTTGGACGGCACCATTACAGCCAATGCGATGTACGCGCTCTCGGACACCGGCGCGTACGGATGCCACGCCCTGACGGTCACCGGAAACACCGGACACAAATCAATGGCGCTGTACGTCGGGGACGGCGACTATCGACGCGCACCAAATATCCAGTTCTACGCCGACGTGGTGTATACGAACACGCCGCCGTCCGGAGCATTCCGCGGGTACGGCGTGCCGCAAGGGTACTGGCCGGTCGAACGGCACATGGAGAAGATCGCACGCGCCCTGCGGCTGGACCCGATCGCGTTCCGGCTGAAGAACAGCATCCACCCCGGCGAATATCACCCGTTCTCGACCGCGTGGAACGAGGGTCGTGAGCCGCGCCCGGAAATCATCCAGACGGTGGGACTGGAGCAGTGCGTCGCGCAAGGGAAGGCTGCGATCGACTGGGATTCCAAGTATGGGAACGCGGAATGGCGCGCTTCAACAGCGGGTAAGCACCTGCGCAAGGGCATCGGCGTCGCAATGGTCATGCAGGGCACGGCGATCCCGTACCTCGACATGGGCGGCGCGACGGTGAAGATGAACGACGACGGCTCGTTCAACCTGATGCTGGGAGCGACCGACCTGGGCACCGGCTCCGATACGGTCATCGCCCAGATGGTGGCCGAGGTCCTGGGCGTACCGCTCGACGACATCATCGCCTACTCCTCTGATACAGATTTCACGCCGTTCGACAAAGGCGCGTACGCGTCGTCGACGACGTATATCTCCGGGGCCGCGGCGGTCAGAGCAGCCGAGATGGCGGCGACCCGGATCAGGGTGCGCGCAGCCCGTATGCTGGGGCACGGCAATGAGAAGGAGATCCGGCTGGTGGACCGCCATGCGATCGCCCCGAACGGGAAGTCCGTCTCGCTGGCGGAGATCGCTCTGGAAACATTACACCGGAGTGACCAAGAACAGATCATGGGTTTGGGCTCGTATGTATCGCCCTCGTCTCCGCCACCCTTCGGAGCGCAGTTCGCGGAGGTGACCGTGGACAGCGAGACGGGCGCGATCCGGGTTGACAAGCTGGTCATGGCAGTGGATTCCGGCGTGATCGTCAACCCGCTCACCGCCTCCGGGCAGATCGAGGGCGGCATGACGCAGGCACTCGGCTACGCCGTATGCGAGGAGATGCGCTACACGGAGGACGGCGCGGCCATCGAGCGCGACCTGGACCGCTACCACGTGTTCCGCGCCGACGAGATGCCGGAGCTGACGACCATCTTTGTCGAGACGTTCGAACCGAGCCACCCGTTCGGCGTGAAGGCCGTGGCAGAAATCCCCATGGATGGCGTCGCACCTGCTGTGGGAAATGCCATCCTGGATGCAGTGGACGTCAACGTCGACAACAACCCGGTGACGCCGGAGAAGCTGTGGCGCACGTTGAAAGGGAAGCCGTAAGCGGGAATAAAGCCCGAGGTCCGATAGATCGGACAGGCAGACCAGGGTACTTCTTCGCAGGACCGAGCCGCTGACGGGATGAAATACGACGCAGGCAGGAAGCGACAGGATCTTTTCAGGAAGAAACAACAGAAGAAGCCGCGCGGACCGCTGGTACCCATCAGCATCGCGGCGGTGGCGGTTCTCCTGGCGCTCTTCTCGCTGATCAAGCCGTTCCAGTTCATCTCGAACATCAACATTAACCCTGCAAATGTCACCGTGCCGGCCTTCACCCCAACCCCCACGGCCATCCCCACCCCGACGAGCATCCACGGCGGGCACATCGTCTTCACCTGCATGCGGAAGAATATCAACCAAATCTGCATGATCCGGGCGGATGGCAGCGGGTACGAGCAGCTAACGAGCGAGGCCAATAACGCCTATTACCCCGTCATGTCTCCGGACGCGCAGACCATCGTGTTCGCGCTCAACCAGTACGACCTGTTCAACCTGAACATCATGACAACCAAAGACGGCGAATACCGGAAGCTCACGGACCAGATCGGAAACTCGCTTTCGCCGGACTTTTCTCCGGATGGGAAACAGATCGTCTTTGTCAACCGGATCGGGGATGCGCCATCAGCGCTGTGGATCGTCGGCAGCGACGGCAGCAATCCGCACCAGATCTATGCCGGAACCAAGGACATCGTCGGCGCGGCATGGGGCCCGGATGGGAGCACGATCGCCTTCACGATGGTCGTGGATTCGGCTTACACGTATCAAGTCTTCCTGCTCGACCTGCGGCACGCGGATACCGCGCCGCGGCAAATCTCCCATGGCAGGACCGATATCGGCGGCAGCCTAGACTGGTCACCCGATGGAAAGAGCCTGGTCGTCTTTGCAGGGCCGGTGGAGGCGCGCGAGATCTACCGCCTGGACGCGGCGAGCGGCCAGCTCACGCAGCTTACGTTCGGCGGCAACAATGCGGCGGCATCGTATTCCCCGGACGGGCAGTACATCGTCTATAACTCTCTGCGCAACAACAACCAGGCCGACCTCTACATCATGCGCGCCGACGGACACAGCACGCGGCCGCTTACCAGCAATCCGGAGCCGGATTGGCAGCCGCAATGGGGGCCGTAGTCAGTTGGCAGTGAACAGTGAGCAGTCCCGCCAATGCGCCCGTCGCTTCGCTGTGGGTGCTCGGCGAGGATCTCCGCCCCATTCCCCCTACGCCCCGCCCCCTCGGTCGTCGAATTGAAATGGGACCGGGTATCGAGAATAGGATTTAGTATACTGTGCGGATGACCAGGAAGATTTCCGGCGGCGTGGTACACGATCTGCCGGCAGACTTACGAGAAGCATTAGCATCCGATCCGAGGGCGCTGACGGTGTGGGAGGATCTTACGCTACTTGCGCGCAACGAATGGATCTGCTGTGTCATTCCCGTCAAGAGACCAGAGACGCGACGAGAGAATATTGAACTGGTGGGTGCGGAGTTGAACGAAGGGATGCGCCGCCCCTATTGTTGGATGTGCCGTATTCACCGAACGGATAAACCACTCAGCCCTTCACAACGATATATACGCAGTAAGCAGCCCAAGAAGTGAAGCGGCGTGCCGATTTCGCGCCGGCACAGGTGCCCCGGGCGGCATCCATAATGGTGAAAACGTGAAAATCAGGGCCGTGGCGCAATTCATCCTCATCGGCACGGCGGTTGGGGTGCTGACGCCGTTCTTCCTATCGTTGTGTCTCTTCGGAACGACATTCCAGACGTTCATGGCGGGGCCGCAACCGACACCCGGCTATTGGAGCGGCGCTCCTACCGCTGCGCCAACTGCCGCTCCCAACTCTGTGCAGGTATGGACCAACACGACACTGACCTCGAGTGGAGGAGTGGGATTCGTGCTGTGGAGCATGCTGGGGGCATTCCTGGGAGAGGCCGTCGCCGTGCGGCGATCAGCCCAGGATTTGCATCCAACCAGAAACTTGTGGTTGGGCGCACTGGCGGGCAGCGGAATCGTGATTGCAATTACGCTGTGCGGGGGGCTGATACGCTAAGCACTGCCTGCCAGAAGGCATTCCAGTTCTCGAAGCGATTCAACTTCTAATCAGGCGGGAGAGTGCAACCGCGATGCGGGGTTGAGGGGCACATGTTGCAGGCGGATAGCGGGCGCGTGGCTGGACGGAATCGATGGAATCCATCTTGGAAACACTCCTGCGCGAACTAGAGAGCGATCCGGAGCCACTATGGTATCTTCACGCTCAAGCCAGAATTGGGCTGAATCAGCATGCTCTTGAAGCTCGACTGAACGTCGCGGAGCTGCTCTTCCAAGATGGGCACCGGGATGCGTGTGCCAATGAGGAGGTTGGACTCCGGACGAGGCGAGGTGGTCTCCTTCGCGCGGTAGACATCCAGCGCCGGAATACCCTGCGCCCTGGCACGGCGGCATAAACCAAGCATTTAGAAGCGGTTGAACTGGCCCTCTGCGAACGTCTGGGCGGCGATCTCAGGCACATGGCGTACCGAATAGCCGCCTGCAGGTTGCTCGCTCGTTTCCAAACCCTTCATCAGCCGCCTGCCTTCCAGCTCCTCAGCCAGCCACTGCTCATCGTGAGCCCTGGCAGCTTCCACTAGCAGATCCAGCCACTGGGCCTGCCCGGTGGAATTGAGGCGGGCGCTGTGGTAAAGCTGACCATGCCGCTCCGCCTCTTCGATGGCGTTCAACATGAACGTGCGGGTCTTGTCGTCGAGGTCAATGAAGTTGAACATAGGTCTCCAGGAGGGCTTAATGAGGCAGAGACCGAAAACGCGAGACGGGCAACCCAATATGGAACTAATTACGCTCCCTTAAGAAAGCGAACTAGCGGCTGGCAAGCTGATCCATCATCTTGAGGCTGGCAGCGACAATCTGACTGGCTGCATCCTCGCGAGAGATCGTCGGCACGCCATCGCCGGGCTGAAGGCCATAATCGCCAAAGTAGGAGTGGATGCCACCGACGATCGGAACATACTCGGTGTGCGGGGGCATGGATGGCTTGGCATTCTCGATATCGTCCACCGTGGCCAGGCCATCGTTCGTGCCGTAGATCGACATCGAAACCAGGGCAGTTTTGTGTGCCATATCCTTGGCCGGGTAAGAAGCGTACATGAGCATACCCTGCACAACATCGTTCCCGTCGAGGAAATATGTGGCAAAGGCACCGCCCATGGAGTGACCGCCGATGGCCCACTTGTGTATTTCCGGATGTTGGGCAATGATCTCGCCTGCGCGGTCCACGCCGAACATCGCCAGGTTCAGCGGGAACTTGGCGATGAAAACGGCATAGCCATGCTCTGCCAACGGCCTTAAGCGGGCTGCATAGGCGGCTGGATCGACGCGTGCGCCCGGATAGAAGACCAGAGCAGCCACAGGATGCGTGGCAGGCATGAAGATGATCTGGTCACTCAGGTCGGTGACAGCCACCGTGTCAGAGCTCTGCATGGCGGCGAGCGCCACGGGCATGGCTGGCATCGGGTGCGAAAAGTAGATCACGAACCCAGCGACACCAAGCGCGAAAATCACGCCGATCGCAAGCAGAACGCGCCTGAGCCACCTAGAACGATTCATGTGTGATTGATTTCCATGTGCTGAAGCGTTTGAAGCCAGCAATCCGCGGCCGTTTCATTGCGATTTGGTTCCGGTCACGGATGCCAGGAACGCTGAGCGCGTCGGGCCAGCCGTCACCGCTGTGAAGCATGCCTCTTCCAGCATCGGCGCGAGTTTCCACGTGTCGGTCTGCATCATGTGGGAGCCAACCATCGCTCCGGTAATGTGATTCAGAACATGGTTACGAGGCTGTATGAAATCTGCGATCAAGATGCGGCCACCCGGCTTGAGGACTCTCCGGATCTCGGCGAAGGCTTTAACCTTGAGATCGTCAGGCAGATGATGAATCACAAGGCGGCTGATGACCTTGTCAAACGTTGCGTCCGGAAATGCGAGCTGCTCAATCAGACCGACGTCAAAGACCACCAAGGAATTTAGGCGGGCCGCCTTCTTCTTCGCCGTTTCGATCATCTCCGGCGAAGCATCAATGCCATGGACCCTG
>DATKAF010000101.1:0-6596 GCA_035498395.1 Anaerolineales bacterium | reverse complement strand
GACTTCACCATGGAATCATATTGGAGCGCATACAGCCGCCGCAGCGGTGCAAAATACGACTCCGGGTCCGGATAGGGAACCGTATCGCTGGCCGAGTAGTACGCGCCGCCCGTCTGGTGGGCCAGCTCGCTGAAGAGCGCCGGGCTGGTTGTCGCCGCGTAAGGCTCCGTATCGGAGAACCATACGAAAACCCGTACCCGGTTCTGGATGGCTTTATCGATGAGAGGCTGCAGCTGGTTGGCCAGGTCCGTGTCGTCCATGTGGGGCGTGATGAACAGCACCGCACGCTTCATGCCGACCCGTGACGGCGGCACGCTGACCGTATCGAGCGCGACCTCCAGGGACTGCAGGTTGGGTGTGGTGGCGCGGAAATCGGGGTTGAACGTCGATAGGCTGACCAGCCAATCCTTGGGGCTAGCATGCGAAATGATCGGCCCGCTGATGCTCACCAGGCTCATATCGTCCGGCATATTGACCGGCAGCGCCTGTCCCCACGCCACCAGGGCGTTGTGGATGGCGTCGAAACGGCCGGCTCCCAGGTTGTCGCGGATGCCGAACGCGGGCCCGGGATTGATCGCAACGGCCAATTGCATCGGCACGACCATCTCGTTCAGCGCCTTGACCACCAGCGGCTTCTGGTCCTCCAGGATGGTCACCTGTTCCGCCTTGAGCCCGCTGACAAAGCGCCCCGTGGCATCGAAGACGTCCAGGAACGTGGACATTTTGGGAAATGCCGAGCCGTCCACGGGATACAGGTCGGCCTCCGCACCTGTTTGGGCGCGGGCGGGCACACCCCATCCCAGGAATAGGCCGAGGCCAACCAAGATCACGAGCAGTTTACGCATTTGGAGCTTGACCGAGCCGAACCTCTACCGTCTCTCTCGTCTCCCCACCCCGGGAACGACCGGCAGAAATGCCGGAAATGGACAGAATCTGACCTTTTCGCGCAGTTTTACGCCCCAGAACTTCTCCAGATCTCATGAGACCTCCAGAGCCGGGTCGCCCCGCCGGGAGGTCAAATCACTCCCATTCGATCGTGGCGGGCGGTTTACTCGTAATATCATACACGACACGGTTGATTCCGTCCACCTCGTTGACTATACGGTTGGCCACCTTTGCCAGCAGGTCGCCGGGCAGGCGTGCCCAGTCAGCGGTCATGAAATCCTCGGTACAAACAGCCCGGATCGCCGCTACCTCGTGGTAGGTACGCTGATCCCCCATCACCCCTACGGATTGCACGGGTAAAAGCACGGCAAATGCCTGGGAAAGAGGTGGCTCGGCGTGCAAATCACCCGTTTTTGGCGGATTCCAGTAGCCGGAACTGGTCAATTCCTCCTGTAGAATGGCATCCGCAGCCCGCAGCCGCCTCAGCCGGTCGGCAGTTACCTCACCTATACAACGTACGCCGAACCCCGGGCCGGGGAACGGCTGTCGCCAGACCATTCCCGCCGGCAGCCCCAGCGCCTCCCCCACCGCCCGGACCTCGTCCTTGAACAGGTAGCGCAGGGGCTCAACCACCTGGAAATCCATATTTTCAGGCAGGCCCCCCACATTGTGATGGGTCTTGATTCGCTCCGCCTTATTCCGGTCGGGGGCCGAGGACTCCACCACATCCGGGTAGATCGTGCCCTGCACAAGGAACCGCGGCTCTCCCAGCTGCCGCGCCTGCTCCTCGAACAGCCGGATGAATTTCTCCCCGATGATCCGTCGCTTCTTCTCCGGCTCGGTCACACCTCGAAGAGCCCCGATGAACTGGTCTGCCGCATCGACGGTGATCAGCTCGGCGTGCATCCGGTCCCGGAAGGCGGCTGCTACCTGCCCGGCCTCGCCTTCACGCAGCAGGCCCGTATCCACAAACACCGCCACCATCTGGTCCCCGATGGCCCGGTGTACCAGCGCCGTGGCGACCGAGGAATCCACCCCGCCGCTGACCGCTGCCAGCACGCGTTCCTTGCCAACCTGCTTGCAGATGCGGTCAACCGCATCCTCGATGATGGAAGCGGGCGTCCACTCAGGCTTCGCGCCGCACACATCGACCACAAAATGCTGGAGAGCCAGCTCGCCGCGGGGCGTATGGCGCACCTCGGGGTGGAACTGTACGCCGAAATATTTGCGCTGCATGTCGCCGATGGCCGCATACGGGCTGTTGTCCGACTTGGCGAGGGCGAGGAACCCGTCCGGCATGCGTGTGATGCGGTCTCCGTGCGACATCCAGACCTGGGACAGGTCCGAGAGCGCCGATAGCATCAAGGAGGTGATGACTGCCGGTCCGTATTCCCGCTTGGCAGACGCGTCCACCTGCCCGCCAAGGGCGTGGGTGAGCGCCTGCATTCCGTAGCAGATACCAAGGATCGGGAGCCCGGACTCGAACACGTACTTCTCTATAAAGGGCGCGTCCGCCTCGTACACCGACCGCGGACCGCCCGATAGGATGAACCCCTTGGGGTGGATGGCCAGCACCGTTTCCGCGGGCGCATCCCATGGAAATAGCTCGCAGTAGACATGCGCCTCGCGCACGCGCCGGGCGATCAGTTGCGCGTACTGTGAACCGAAATCAATGATCGCGATGGTATCCATCCGCTCACCAACCCATTTTCAAAAGACTGCTCACTGGTTATCGAAGCGCAGCGTAGATCCTCGCGGAGCACCCACAGAGCAGCAACGGGCGCTTTAGCGGGACTGGTTAGTGCTCACTGGTCACTGGTTTTTGAACACGATCCTTCCGCCCTCCATGGTCTCGATGCACGCCAGCGACTCCACCGGCAGGCCGAGCGGCAGCAGCGCCTCGCGCCCGCCCTCAAACCTCTTCTCGATCAGCGCGCCGATGCCCACCACCTCGGCTCCTGCCGCCTTGGCCAGCCGCGCCAGCCCGAGGATCGTCGCGCCGGATGCCAGGAAGTCGTCGATGATCAGGACCTTCTCGCCGTGGGCCAGATACTCCGGCGAGACGATCAGTTCCACCATGCGCCCTTTCGTGTGAGACGGCGCCAGCGTGAGATACACCTGGTCCGGCATGGTAATGGGCTTGTTCTTGCGCGCGTAGACCACCGGCAACCCGAGGTGCAGCGCGGTGGTCAGTGCAGGCGCGATACCGGATATCTCCGCCGTCAGCACCTTCGTCGCGCCTAGGTGGGCCAAACGATGCGCCAGCTCTTTTCCGCACTGGTCCATCAGCCCGGCGTCCACCTGGTGGTTGACGAAGCCGTCAACCTTCAGAATGCCGTTTCCCAGGTCCTGCCCGTCTCGCAGGATTCGTTGCTCGAGTTCCTTCACTGTGCCGCCTCCACCTTCTTTCGTCTAGACAGATTGTATATCACTTGCGGCGAAGCTGCCAGTAAGCCTATCCCGGGCCCCCGATTATTAATCTTCCGTAGGCGCGCCCCTCTGGCAAAGTGCCCCCGATTCCCTCTGTGTTAGAATCCTCCAGCTATGAAGAAGGAAGACTCCGCCTCCAGCGGACACACGAGGATCCTCCTGGCCTCCACCTCGCCCCGTCGGCGGGAATTAATGAGCCTGGGGGATTGGAACTTCACGATTTCGGCCAGCAACGTCGACGAGAGCCAGCATCCTGGCGAACGCCCTGCCGCTTATGTGCTCCGGCTGGCGGAAGCCAAGGCCCGCGCCGCGGATGTCGATCCGGAGTCGGCGGACGTGATCGTCGCGGCTGACACCATCGTCGTAGACAACGGACAGCTCCTCGGCAAGCCGCGCGATGCGGCCGATGCGGTCCTGATGCTGAGACAGCTGCGCGGCCGAGTACACGAGGTTTACACGGGACTGGCGGTCATCCACACCCGGACGGGGCAGCTCTGGAACGATCTGTGTGTGACCAGCGTCCCTATGCGGGACTATAACGATGTCGAGATTGACAATTACGTGCGAAGCGGCGATCCGCTCGACAAAGCCGGTGCGTATGCTGTTCAGCACGAGGAGTTTCATCCGGTGGCCGGCCTGCGCGGTTGCTTCGCTTCGGTGATGGGGCTGCCGCTCTGCCACCTGCTGCGGCTCCTGGCAAAGATGCGCCTGGTGCAAAAAGGCGAGCTCCCGGCCCGCTGCCAGAAGCATCTGGAGTATGCCTGTCCCGTCTCGGACGCCATCCTGCGCTACGAGCAGGCTGGGTAACGGGTATCGCTCTCCGGCTCTCCGTTCCGCGGTATTATTCCCATGGTTGGATCGATCTGTATGGCTGGCTTTCAGCAGGCGCCTGACCTGTAACTCCCTCTGGAAGCCTGCAAGGTGAATGAATGAGAATTGCTCGTTGGTTGGAATTGTCTGTGCTTGTGATCGTGCTGGGGGCCTGCTCCCGGTCCAGTGGAAACACGCCGGGTCCGGCAGGGACCGGAACTGCCGCCATGACTGGCACGCCCCCCGAAGTGAACATCACCCACGCGCCTGATGCTGGCCCGGTTATGAAGGCCTACCTGGAGGCGCTTCAGAAGAATGATTTTGCCTCCATGTACGGCGTGCTCTCGAGTTCATCGCAGGACGTGCTCAAGCAGGATGACTTCGTCAAAAAATACACCGATGCCCTCGACAGTCTGAGCGCCGCCAAGCTAGACTATCAGATCCTGAGCGAGACGAAAAACCCCAACGCCGCACAGGTTGGCTTCCGCATCGTCTACCACACGGCCCTGTTCGGGGATATCGCGCGCGACATGAATGCACATTTCAACATGGAGCAGGGACAATGGCGTTTGCAGTGGGATGATGGGCTCATCCTCCCGGAGCTCGCAGGCGGCAATCTTCTCAAGACCGACTACCAGATTCCTTCCCGCGGCGACATCTACGACCAGAACGGTCTCCCGATGGTCACGCAGAAGGACGCATACGCACTGGGCATTACACCCGGGCAGTTGGGCGGCAAGTCGGAGGGTGTGCTGGTGGCCGAGCTCGCCATGCTATGCCACAAGACCGTTGACTCCATCAAGAACGCCTATGCCAACGCGGCCCCCGATTGGTACGTTGCCATATGCGACTCGGCTGCAGATGAGACGCAGGGCATTCTCGATCTGAACGCCTCCGGGCTGACCGTCACGCCCTACTCGTCCCGTTTCTACCTCGACCAAGGCATTGCCCCGCAGGTGGTCGGCTACGCGTCCCTGATCCATAAGGAAGACATCGAGGAGTACCGCCGCAACGGCTACCGCGGCGATGAGAAGGTCGGACAAACCGGCATCGAGAAATCCATGGAGCAGTACCTCGCCGGCAAGCACGGGGGCACGCTCTACGTGGTCGACCCGAACGGCCAGATCGTCTCCAAGCTGGGTTCCACCGATCCGCAGCCTGCCGATTCCGTCTATCTCACGATCGACAAGAACCTGCAGGAGGAAGTGCAGAAGACGCTGATGAGTTTCACAGGCGCGGCGGTCGTGATGGAGCGCGACACCGGCCGTGTGCTGGCGATGGCCTCCTCCCCGGGCTATGATCAGAACCTCTTCGACCCGAACAACTTCAACAGCGGCTACTTGCTCGGCGACCTGATGAATGATCAGAACCAGCCGCTCGTGAACCGCGCGGCCCAGGGGCAGTACCCGCTGGGCTCGGCCTTCAAGCCCATTACCATGGCGGCTGCCCTGGAAAGCGGCCTTTACCTGCCGCAGACCACCTACGACTGCCAGTACGACTTCACAGAGCTTCAATCTCTTGGCGGCCCCGTCCTACACGACTGGACCTGGGAGCATTGCCAGGATCGTATCGCCTCGGGCAAAGAGTGCAATACCTCTGACAGCCAGCCTTCCGGGTTACTGACGCTTCAGGAAGGCCTGATGCGTTCCTGCGATCCGTATTTCTGGCACATCGGGCTCGATCTCTACAACAACAACCGCGCGGGCGATATCGCCTCCATGGCGAAGGCCTTTGGCCTGGGCTCCGCTACGGGTATCGATGCCGTTGCCGAGGCCACGGGAAATATCCCGGTCCCGACCGAACCCATCGATGCGACGAACGAGGCCATTGGGCAAGGCGATGTACAGGTGACACCTCTCCAGGTGGCTCGCTTTGTTGCGGCCATCGGCAACGGCGGCACGCTGTATCGCCCGCAGTTGATCGAGAAGATCCAGCCGGTGAATGGCGACCCGGTCAAATCGTTCAAGCCTGAGGCAGCCGGAACGCTGCCGCTTCGCCCCGATAACCTGAAGGCCATCCAGGAGTCCATGCAAATGGTCGTCAAGGACCCGCGCGGCACGGCGTATTACCGCATGCTGGGCCTCGATCTTCCGTTCGCCGGCAAGACCGGCACGGCGCAGACAGGCCCCGGCCTCAAGCCGGATGCCTGGTTCATCGGCTATACCGATGACGCAGCCAACTCCGGCAAGCCCGACATCGCCATCGCCGTTATTCTCGAGAATCAGGGCGAAGGCTCCGATTGGGCGGCACCCGTCTTCCGCGGTATTGTCCAGTCGTATTACTATGGATCCATCCAGACCGTACCGTGGTTTGGTCCCTTCGACAACCCGTACACGCCAACGCCGTTCGGCGGCGTGCCAACCAAGACGCCGCGGCCCCGCGGCCGTCAGCCCACTCCCACGCCCTAGGCGAGTCTATAATGGGACACGGATTACACGGAGTAAACGGATTCTCACGGATTTGTGTATTAG
>DATKAF010000100.1:0-4022 GCA_035498395.1 Anaerolineales bacterium | reverse complement strand
AAACTGGTGCGCCAGACCCCTTCGCTCAAACAGGTTAGAGCCTGGGTGAAGCAGGCAAAACGCCTGCCGGTCATGGTCACATATTAGCTGGATTGCATCAAGCGGAATGGATTCACCGGCGCGTTCTTTAAGGACGCGCCGATCCATGCCTCAGCCCACGAGCTGGTTTCGTCTTGCGGCGGGTGCAAGAATCGCGGCCGCCGGTATGATGGTGTACACCTCTCCACTCAGAGAGCCTCTTTATGGGTACTAAACCTCAGACTCGCAAGCGACCCGCCGGCCCGGCCCGCCGACCCGCATCCAACAGCAAGTCGCCGAAGCCGCCAACCGCTCCCGCCTCCGACCTGGCCGTCCGCCCGCTCGACGAATCGACCTGGCCCGATTTCGCCCGCCTGGTGGAGAAGCACAACGGCGTGTGGGGCGGGTGCTGGTGCATGGGCTTTCACCTGCCGGCCAAGGAACCGGTACCGCATGAGCCGCACCGCGCTCAAAAGGAGCGGCGCGTGCGCGCAGGCCAGGCGCATGCCGCCCTCGTGTACGATGGCGAAGCGGCGGTCGGTTGGTGCCAGTTTGGCCCCACGGACGAGCTGCCGGGCATCAAGCTGCGCAAGGCCTACCAGGAGGGCCTGACGCGCCTGCCCGATTGGCGCATCACCTGCTTCTTCGTCGACAAGGACCATCGCCACCGGGGTGTCGCCGTCCGTGCGCTGGAAGGCGCGCTCGATCAGATCGCATCGTTGGGCGGCGGGCTCGTGGAGAGCTACCCCGAGCAGGTGGAAGGCCGAACCACCTCCGGCTCATTCCTCTACAATGCCACGCTCTCAATGTTCGAACGCCTGGGCTTTAAGCGCGTCCGAAAGCTCGGCATGACCCACTGGGTCGTGACCAAGGTCGTGCGCGGCAAGTGACGGCAAGGCCTGAGTCACCGGCCCGGAATGCAGGTCCGCCGCTCATGTGGAATTGACGTGCCCGAACCATTACTGAGCGTTGAGCAACTCCTGGAAATCCTGGCGGCCACCCCAGCGCGCATCACCGCTCTCACCAAGGGCTTGTCAGCCGCCCGATTGCTCATGCCGCCTCAGGCCGGTGAGTGGTCGGCAAGAGACGTGCTAGCTCATCTGCGCGCCTGCTCGGACGTGTGGGGCCGGTACATCGCGCTCATCCTTGAGCAGGACAGGCCAGCGTTCAAGGCCGTCAGTCCCCGGACGTACATCAAGAAGACGGACTATCTGGAACAGGCATTCCGGCCCGCCCTGCGAGCGTTTACCGCGCAGCGCGCCGGGCTGCTGGACCTGTTGAAGCCCCTGCCGCCGCGAGCCTGGTCGCGTTCGGCCACGGTGACCGGAGCAGGCCGTCCGCACCAGATATCCGTGCAGGCTTATGCCGACCGGCTGGCGCGCCACGAGCGCGAGCATGTGAGGCAGGTTGAGCGCATCGCGACGACCTTAAGATCGTGACCGGCCGTGATCGAGCCGCGCTGCGCAAGGAGTCCATTATGAAGAGACTACTAAGAAGCCCTAGTGCCTACCTGCCCCTGGTCATGTCCTTCGCCGCGCTGATGACCGTAGCCATTTACGTTGCGCGGAACGGGATTGCCCCCCAGCCGGACGAAAACGCGGCTGCCCACCTCTGGCAGCTCCTTATGGCTGCCCAGCTGCCGATCATTGCGTTCTTCGCCATCAAGTGGCTGCCGCGCGAGCCGCTCAAGACCCTCGGCGTGCTGGCGATCCAGGCAGCCGCCGCCCTGGCAGCCATGGCCCCTGTTTTCTTGCTCAGGTTCTAGCGCTGCCCTGGTGTGGCTGCCTCTCACATGCCCGGGCCTGCCGGGTTGCCGGTGCCGTGCCTCCAGAAGTAGAAGACCGAGATGACCGCAGCCAGCAAGTACGCGCCAAAGTAGGCATATTCGCCCGGATGCCTGTGGAAATTGAAGAGGCGCAGGTACACGAACGCCGCGGCCGTGACCATCACGATCAGCCCGAAC
Source organism: Anaerolineales bacterium (assembly GCA_035498395.1). Lineage (GTDB taxonomy): Bacteria > Chloroflexota > Anaerolineae > Anaerolineales > Villigracilaceae > Fen-1038. The sequence goes on along the minus strand of DATKAF010000100.1, from coordinate 2,041 downwards.
GCGAGATATGCGTAGCTCAGGAACGGAGTGTAATCCTGGTCGAATAGCGCGGGGATCATGCCGATCGTCAGGGAAAGGTAGAAGGCGCCGAAGCTCTTCAGCGTGAAGGACGACATGACCTCCGGGAAGATCTGACCGTTCGTGCCGAAGGCGCCCACCGGTGCCAGCAGGCCGTACAGCCCAAGGAAGCCCACGAACACCACGAAACCGAACATCCAGAACCGCACGGTGAAGGTCGCGTTCTTGGTGGAAGATCGCGCTGGGCGCAGCCTCAACCAGTCGACGAATCCGACGACCGCGGCCACTACGGTGACCGCCAGCGCGGCCAGGTATAGCCAGGCGACCGGGCTCCCCAGTTGGAGCTTGCTGCGGAACAGGATGACGACCAGGCTCTCCAAGATGCCAAACGACCAGAGATAGACCAGGGCCGGGTAGATGAACTTCCAGTTCCAACGCCGGGCTGCAAAGTAGGCCAGCCAGGCATTGCCGAGACACCAGCCGCCGATGGTCATGGTCATGAAGCTGGTCACCTTCCACGCGAAGATCGGCGCGATCTGCTCCGGGCGGAGGAACAGGACGGCCCCCAGGACGCCGTACAGTGCAGCTGCTGCATAAGTGAGCACACGGGAAGTTTTGCTGAGCATACCAGTAAGGCTCCGCTTGACAGGATTCGAAGGCTCTCATCTTCAAACACTCACTTTGGTTGGCCGTTTCGCTGACGCGTACATCTGCGGTGAAAGTGTGACCAGTCGCCAATCGTGATCTGCCGTGCAAATCCTGCTGTATCTGCCACACTGTTACAGTGTATAGTTGGCGCAGGGCCCGTATCGGTGAGTTCTCGCGCCTCAGCCGGGTCCCTGTGCGCATGCTGCGCCGATATGACCGGCTTGGGTTGCTCGAACCAGCGCACACAGGGCCATGCGCATGTCAATTCGCCATATGAATTCCATGCATTCATCGGGAGGGATCACGACGCTCATGAGCACAAACCTAATCAGCATATTGTGCGGCATCGGCGGTATGTTCGCATGGGGCATATATGACTTTCTCGGCGGCGTTTTCTCCAAGCAGATCGGGCCCTTCAAGTCTTTCTTCTGGTCCCAATTGGCCGGCTCTGCATCTGTGCTTCTGCTTGCGGTTCTATCTGCGGCAAGCCTCCATGTTCCTGCACAGGTCAGCCTTCTATTCCCGATCGCAGCCGTTCTATACTCCGCGGGGTATTTGTTGTATTTCAAGGGATTAGAGATCGGCAATATATCCATTGTCTCGGCGACCATGAACCTGTGGGCCGTATTTACCATGTTGTTTGCGTTCGTCTTCATGGGACAGCGGCTTTCCGGCATGCAGACCCTGGGCGTCCTGATGATTCTCGTTGGTGTTACGCTGGCATCCCTGAATTGGGACGATCTTCGGGAGAAGGGATTTCAAGTCTCATCGGGCGTCAAGGAGGCCGTGTTGGGGGCTTTCTTCTTTGGAATCTTCTGGAACATAAGCGAGATCATCTCTGAGCGAGCGGGATGGCTGCTTGCGACCGTGCTGGTGAAAGCCGGGATCGTCGTTTTCGTGCTGATCTTCTCACGCCTGTCAACGCGAGAGTTTGCCTGGACGACGGCTGCCACACGAACCAGGTACGCGGTTCTGATGATGGGTGTGATTGAGGCTGGCGCGGTGGCCATCGTCAACTACGGCTTAACGATCGGGCAGGCAATCCTGATCACGCCGATTGCTTCGGCCTTGTCAGTCGTGACTATCACGCTGGCGATTGTCTTTCTGAAGGAAAAGGTCACCCGGCTCCAGGCCCTTGGCATGGTCACGGCTATCACAGGCATTGTAGTAACTGCGTTCTAGCTTCTGCTCCTGCCCATAACGCTCTCCTCAGCCTCGCCATGCTCCGGGAATGCTTCGCGCTAAGATCTGAAATCGTAAATCGCGTTGGAGTGTATAGTAGCCCGTGGAGAAAAATGACTAGGTTCACCCCGGTGGTCGAGTAACGGCGCCTCAGCGCCATATATAGAGACCGAACCAAAAAGGAGACTCACAC
>DATKAF010000099.1:0-5007 GCA_035498395.1 Anaerolineales bacterium | reverse complement strand
GCGCTCGCGCTGACCATGCTGCCGCTGCTGCTCGTCACGTCCGTCATCATTGTATTCTTCATCGGCATCATGGAGCCGCTGTTCCGCACCGTGCAGCAGAAGCTCGACCGGCTCAATACCGTGCTGCAAGAGAACGTGGCGGGCGTTCACCTGGTCAAGGCCTTCGTGCGCGCCGATTTCGAAGGGGAGCGTTTCGAGACCACCAACGAGGACTTCACCCTTCGCTCGATCCGGGTCATGGAGTTCATGTCCACCATGTCCCCGGCGCTCACGTTGTGCGTCAACATCGGCATGGTGATCGTGATCTGGGCAGGCGGCATGGCTGCCATCCGCGGCACGATGTCCATCGGGCAGATCGTGGCGTTCACGAACTACCTGCTGACCACCATGACGCCGCTGACCATGATGACGATGCTCTCGAATGCCTGGTCCAGCGGCCTCGCCTCCGCGCGCCGCGTGGACGAAGTGCGCTCCGCCGTCCCCGAAGTGCAGGACGCGCCCGACGCGGTGGACCTGCCTGCCTCGGCGCAGGGGCGCATCGAATTCCGCAATGTCTCATTCCATTACAACGGCAATGAGGCCGAGCAGGTGCTGGACGGCATCAACCTGACGGTCGAGCCGGGCCAAACCGTCGCCATCCTGGGCGCGACCGGCACCGGCAAATCGACGCTGATCCAGCTCGTGCCACGCTTCTACGATGTGACCGGCGGCTCCATCCTCGTCGACGGCATCGACGTCCGCCGCCTCCGCGAGGACTCGCTGCTCTCCATGATCGCCATCGTCCCGCAGGAAAGCATCCTGTTCTCCGGAACCGTACGCGACAATATCCGCTACGGCAACCCGAATGCGAGCGAGGAGCAGGTGGTCGCTGCCGCGCAGGCCGCGCAGGCGCATGACTTCATCATGGGCTTTACGCAGGGCTATGATACGCACGTGGAGGAGCGCGGCGGCAACCTGTCGGGAGGCCAGAAGCAGCGCATCGCCATCGCCCGCGCCCTGCTCACGCACCCGACCATCCTGATCCTCGACGACAGCACCAGCTCGGTGGATGTCGAGACGGAGACGAAGATCCAGGATGCGCTTGCCACGCGCGCCTTCAGCAAGACGAGCCTGGTCGTGGCGCAGCGCATCAGTACGGTCCTGCGTGCCGACAAGATCGTGGTGATCGACGATGGGCGCATCGCCGCGGAGGGCACGCACCGGCAGTTGATCCGGTCGAGCCCGATCTACCAGGAGATCTACGAGTCTCAGCTTGGAGGCGGGATCAAGCTGGAGGAAGCCAGCCTGCTGAATGGCGTGGGGGTGGAGGGATGAGCATGCAACCGCCCGGCCACGACACCAGCGGTATCCGCGCCAGCATGGGACCGCGCCGACCCGCGGCGGTCGGCAGGATCGAAAAGGCCGAGAACCCGCGCGGCGCGCTCTCGAGGCTCCTTCCGTACCTCAGCCCGTTCAAGCTCGGGCTGGTCTTCGTGCTGGCCTTCGTCATCCTCTACACGGTCCTCGGGCTGGTCGGCCCGTACCTGATGGGCGTCGCCATCGACAAGTTCATCTCCACGAAGAAGGTCGCCGGTCTCGTGCCGATCTCGCTGGCGATGCTCGGCGCGTACCTGCTGAACAACCTGTTCCAGGCCGTCTCGGGCTGGCTGATGTCGGGCATCTCGCAGCGCGCCTTGAAGCAGGTGCGCAAGGACCTCTTCACGCACTTGCAGACCCTGCCGCTCAGCTTCTTCGACCGGAACCCGGCGGGCGAGCTGATGAGTCGCCTGACCAATGACATCGATGCCATCAACCAGGCCGTCTCGCAGAACGTGACCACGTTGCTGGCAAGCGTGCTGTCGCTGGTCGGCATCCTGATCGCCATGTTCGTCCTGAACGCATGGCTGGCGCTGGCATCCGTCGTTGTCGTGCCGATCATGCTGTGGTTCACCGAGTTCGTGGCGCACTACACCCGCAGGGGTTTCCGCGACCTGCAAAAGTCGCTCGGTGGCCTGAACGGCGTGATGGAGGAATCCATCAGCGGCGAGAAGGTCGTGAAGGCGTTCCGCCGCAACGAATCGGTGACCGCTGCCTTCCGCGCTGCCAACCAGGAGACCTTCCGGGCGGGCGTCTACGCCAACAGCTATGCCCTGCTGCTCATGCCGCTCACCAACGTGCTCGGCAACTTCTTCGTTATCGTGCTGGCGGGGCTGGGAGGCTGGCTTGCCCTGCAAGGGCTGGTCAGCGTCGGCATCATTGCCACGTTCATCACCTACGGTCAGAACTTCATCAGCCCGCTGCGGCAGCTTGCCAACCTCTACAACTCCATCCAGGCGGCGCTGGCCGGCGCGGAGCGCGTGTTCCAGATCATCGACACGCCCTCCGAATTGCCCGATGCTCCCGATGCCGTCTCCCTCGATGGCGTGCAGGGCGACGTCTTGTTCGACCACGTCCAGTTCGGCTATCGCCCCGACCGCGTCATCATCAAGGACATGACCCTGGAAGCCAGACCGGGACAGATGTTCGCGCTGGTCGGCCCGACGGGCGCGGGCAAGACGACCATCATCAACCTGCTGACGCGCTTCTATGAGATCAACGGCGGCAGCATCCGCATCGACGGCACCGATCTGCGCGATATCCGGCGTGCGGACGTCCGCCGCGCCCTTGGCCTTGTGCTGCAAGACACGTTCCTGTTCTCCGGAACCGTCATGGAGAACATCCGCTACGGGCGTCTCGACGCCACCGATGAGGAGGTGATCGAAGCGGCAAAGATGGCGGATGCCGATCACTTCATCCGCCAGTTGCCGCATGGTTATCAAACCAACCTCTCCGAGCGCGCCGCCAACCTGAGCCAGGGGCAGCGGCAGATGCTCGCCATCGCCCGCGCCATCCTCGCCGACCCTGCCATCCTCATCCTGGACGAGGCGACCAGCAGCGTCGATACCCGCACGGAGGTCCGCATCCAGAAGGCGCTTCTGCGCCTGATGAAGGGCCGCACCAGCTTCGTCATCGCCCACCGCCTTAGCACCATCCGCGATGCCGACCAGGTCGTGGTCATCGACAGGGGCGAGATCGTGGAGACCGGCACGCACCAGCAGCTTCTGGACAAGCGCGGCTTCTACCACCACCTGTACGTCAGCCAGTTCAAGGGGCAGGCCATCTAGCGAGCATCAAGCGGCGCAAGTCTGAGCGCCGGTGGATCGCGCGGAGCCTCGCCATGGCCCGGCAGCGCTGCCTCAACCTGCTTCATCCCTGGCAGGGGCGCTATCTGGGTCGGCCAGCAGACCTGTGCCCGCATGCACCTGCAATTGCGGCACTGGGATGGTCAGATGCCGTTGTTCCAGTTGTGCCTTGATCCGTTCATTCAAGGCCGGGCGCAATTCCCAGACGTCCGCAGGCTTGGCATAGACCCTGAGAACATACTCGACCTGACTTTCCCCGAATTTCATAAGGTGCACGACGGGCGCCGGTGAATGCAATACGCGATCATCTTCTTTCGCGATCTCCAGCAGTGACTCCCTGGCGTGTTTCAGTTCATCAGCGTAGCCGAGGGGCACGGGCAGGTCAAGCCGTACCTCCTGGAACACCGACAGGTTGATGAGATTGTTGTTCTGGATATTCCCGTTCGGTATTACGATCTGGCGATTATCGCCGGTCACCAGCACCGTGCTCAGGAGTAGGAGTTCCCGCACCTCGCCGGTAACCCCATTTGTTTCGACGATGTCGCCAACTTTGAAGGGTTGAAAGATCACGAAGTTCACGGTCGCAGCAAGGTCGCGCAGTGATTCGCGCAGCGCCACAGCAGCAACTACGATCACAATGCCAACGGCGCCTAATACGACATTCGAGGGCAGGCCGAGTGCGATCAGCGCCAGGCAAAGAAAGAGCAGGAGGATCCCATAATATGTGCCGCGCGTAACGATCTCGGTGAGCGCAGGCGTCGCGTTCGTGCGCCGTAGAAGCACACGGAGCGAGCGCTGCAGGAGTCCCGCAAGCCATCGCCCGACCAGCAAGATTGCGATGGCGCCTGCAACGTGCAGCGCAGCCGTAATAAGAAATGACTGCCAATCGATGCTGCTACCGAAATTCATACTCGCCTCCGCGCTGCCCGTTCCAATGAGAATGTCTCCAGGCGTCCTGCTCATGGGAGTCGCTTGGTTATCGCACGCTCCCTGGTCTGGCCACGTCCGGGCTGCAAGTGCGCAAAATCTCAGGCATTGCCGTGAACCACCGTGCCTTCAGATTCTACTGCAGCCGAATGGAAGCTGCCGAGGAATGCGATAGCTCCTAATTGTGCGGCCCTGGGCCACACTTCCTGACAGATGCCGACCAGGAGGTGGTCATCGGGCAAGCCATTTAACCATAGACTTCGGGGGTTTCAGGCGTGCAGCCTGCTTAGGGAAGACTTCCTGTAAGCTCGCGAAGTCTGCCCTCCCGCTGCCCGGAGATTTTGAAACGCACATCGCGGGGCGATGATCGTATACTGGTAATGGATTTCATGCCTTGCTGGACCTGGCGCGGCTGATGTTGGTGGCGCAGCGGGCGGCGAGGTGGGAGGGGAACATGCAACAGGCTGCTTACGGTGTGGGCGCGCCCGAACTGTACATACTCGGCGCCGCGTGGCTGCTGTTCGCGTTCGCATTCTTTTCTCGCCGCAGACTGGGTCGCCTCAGGGAGATGGCCGGCAACCGCAGGTCGTTGATCGGTCTCGCTCTTCAGGTCACGGGCTTTTTGATCGTGCGGATCGCCGCACGGCCGCTGCATGCCGCGTTCCTGCCCTTTGGCCTTCTGGGGGAGATGGCAGCCATCGTTATCGCAAGCGGCATCTTTGCTCTTTCAATCTGGCTTACCCACGCCGCAGTTCGCGCCTTGGGAAAACAGTGGAGCCTGGCTGCCCGCGTGGTTGAGGCTCACGAGCTGATCAAGGATGGGCCTTACGCCTATCTTCGCCATCCCATCTACACGGCTATGATGGGCATGCTCATCGGTACCGCTGTGTTGGTCAGCATCTGGCAGGCGTTCTTGCTC
>DATKAF010000098.1:0-2693 GCA_035498395.1 Anaerolineales bacterium | reverse complement strand
CTCGAGGAACGTCTGGGCCGCCTTGCCGATCTCCTGCTGCACGAATACGAAGCGCCAGAACTCGTAGGCAAACCAGTTGTAGTAGGCAATGGACCCGTTGTCCTTGCCGTTATACATGCCGGTCCGCTCGAACGGGTCGAGACGCAGATTCACCAGAATCGGCCAGTCCACTTTCACCGTGGCGCCTAACCAGCCGTTGGGCTGATCGGTGAAGCGGTACTTGAAGTCATTGATGCGGACTGCGCTCAGCGTTGCCTCAGTGAAATAGAAGATCTCGTGGCGCTTGGAGGGGCCCTTCCCCGTAATGAGCGCTGTCTGGTCATAGCCGTCGAGGTGCACCTTGTAGCTGGTGCCCCCGAGCTCCTTGCCCTTCTTGAGCTCTTCGACGATGTTCGGGTTGCCGGCTGCTGCGACAAACGTCGGGAACCAGTCGAGCCCGGAGATGATGCCATTCTCGACCTTGCCCGCGGGTACATGACCTGGCCAGCGGACGATGCAGGGCACGCGGAAGCCACCCTCGAGCGCCGTTCCCTTGCCACCCGCAAACGGGGTCTGGCCGCCGTCCGGCCATGTGAAGTTTTCTGCGCCGTTGTCGGTGCTGAACGCGATGATGGTGTTGTTCTCGAGGCCATTGTCCTTCAGGTACTTCATGACCGTGCCGACGATGTCGTCGAGCTGCGCCATGCCCGCTTCCTGGATCGACCAGCTGTTTTCCGGCGTGCGCATGCTCTCGTACTTATCCGACAGATGCGTGATGACGTGCATCCGAGTCGGGTTCAACCACAGGAAAAATGGCTTGCCATCCGCTCTCGACTTGTCGACGAACTTGAGCGCGTTGGCCAGGATTTCATCGTCTACGGTCTTCATCCGGTCCGGGCACATCGGACCCGCGTCCTCGATCTTCTGCCTGCCAATCTTGCCCCAACGCGGCTGCTCGGTCGGGTCGTCCACGTCGGTGGCCCAGCTGTGCACCATGTTTCGTGGCCCCACCTTCTCCTTGAGCGCTGGCGGGTAGTTGCGATGACAGGGATCCTCCATGGCGTCGAGGTGATAGAGATAACCGAAGAATTCGTCGAAGCCATGCACCGTCGGCAGGAACTTATTCAGATCGCCCAGATGGTTCTTGCCAAATTGTCCCGTGGCATACCCCATCGATTTGAGCGCCGTGGCGATGGTCGGGGCTTCAGCCGGCATACCGAGCGTGGAGCCTGCCTGCCCGACTGTCGTCAAGCCAGTGCGGATCGGGATCTCGCCGGTGATGAAGTTCGCGCGGCCCGCAGTGCAGCTTGCCTCCGCGTAGTAGTCGGTGAACATCATGCCCTGGCGCGCCAACTGGTCGAGGTTCGGCGTGCGCCCAGCCATGATGCCGCGGTGGTAGGCGCCGACGTTGAACCAGCCGACGTCGTCGGCCATGATGAAGACGATGTTGGGTTTGCTCTGCGCGTGTGCCGTCGTCGCGAGGGCGACTGAGCACAACGCCATGAGCGTCAACCACAACGCTCGCAGCCAGGTGCTGGTTGCTTTCATGCGTGATCTCCTGTTTCTGGTTCGCAGGAATCCAAGCAGCCGATCTGCTCGGAATCTCACGAAGCGGGGCATCTTACGCTGATATGCTTGCAGATGACGGTTGCACGCGAGTGACAGCGACGCTTGCGTACGCGCTCGCAGTTCAATCTGCCAGCCGGATGGCGGGCGGCTGCCAGGAGCCGTCTCCCGCGGGGAGGATCGAGGGCGGCTCGCTCTTCGGCCAGTAGAGGCGCATCACGAGATACATCGGCCCGCTCGGCGCAGGCAGCCAGTTCGACTCCCTGTCCTGGCCCGGCGAATCCTTCTGGATGTAGATCGTGAGCGAGCCGTCTGCGTCCTGCTTCATGTTGGGCAGCATCGGCGAGTTGACAAGGTAGCGATCGATCGGGTTCTCGATCAGGAGCTGCGTCTTGCCGTCGTACAGGGTCAGCGACCAGAATGCGTTGACCGGCGGATATTGATCCTTGGCAAACGTCAGCGCGTACTTGTGCTTCGATCCGTCGAGCTCCGAGCCGTCCGCGAGAGTCTTGGTCGCCGGATACACCGCCTCGACCGCATCGTTGCCGTAGATACCGGCCTTCGCTGCGGCAGCGCGCATCAGCCAGTTGCCGTGGTAGAAATCCCGATCGCCGAAGGCCGATCCAATATTCCAGCCGTTGATCTTTCTGCCGAGCGCGGCAACTTGCTCCGCGACTTTGTCCTCGCCGTCTTTCACGCCTAAGTCGACTTCGATCTTGTGTTCGGGGGAGAGCTCCGAGATGTTGAACTTCTTGCCTGCGCCGATCCCGATGCGGGCGAGCTTGGTGCGAATGTCCTTTTCTTCGGGTCCGGGCGGCGCGAACTGCAAGACGAATTCGAGGTAGTCGAAGAAGTTCTCCTTTGCCAGTTGCCTGTCGATCTTCGGGAAGTTGACCGGTGGAGCAGGCGGCGGAGGCGACCGGTGCAGATACGCCGACAGCGGCTGCACCTTGTACCCGGCCTGCACTCTCTCGACGTTCTGCATGTCCTGCGGATTGAAGAGCTGCGTCCGGTAGATGACCGTCGTGAACTGCGTGGAAGAATGGAATACCTGCCGCACGCCGGCGGGCGGACTGCCTTGCCAGCCCGGGCCCGCCACCAGGTAGTCACCGGCGCCGTCGCCGGTGGCGCGGCTGCCGATGTAGCCG
>DATKAF010000097.1:0-5036 GCA_035498395.1 Anaerolineales bacterium | reverse complement strand
TGTTCCTTCAGGAACGCATCGAGATCCCACCGCGACGGAAGCCCCAACATGACGCGGAGCTGGTAGCCGCTGATACGGCGCTGGCGGTAGGCTTCCAAACCGAGTGCCTCCAGCGCGGCACGCGCCGGGTCTCCGCCTTGCGGCAGCAAGGAGGCTGCGACCTCGTCCGGCACGGTGACCGTGATCTCCATGCCTTCAGCCTACCAGAACCTTACGTGCGGTCCCGATCGTTCGACCGGAACACGTACGCCACGAACCCGGCCAGAATCAGGAACGGCGGCGCACCGAGGATCAGAATCCCCATGTTCAGCACCCTTGCACGCGCAGCCTGCTGGGCGTGCGATGTGCGAAAACACATTACGCACTGCCCACCCGCCGGGAGCGCCAGCGACGCCCAAAGCGCCGAAATGGCCAGCAGGCGCCTCATGACGGCGGTCTCATCACCGGGATGCGCGTAGCATCGCCGAGAAAGATCAGCATCAGCAGGATGCAGAACACCAGCATCGGAAAGAGCGTCAGGAACAGGCTGAATCGCTCGAATTTCAAGTGCATGAAATAGGCGATGATCAGCGCCGCTTTGATGACGGATAGGCCCACCAGCGCGGTGAGCATGATCATCGTGGGCACCTGCTCGTACGCCAGGAAAACCTCGATGCCGGTGAGCACCAGGAGGGCCACCCACACCTTGACAAACGTCGGGATGCCGACTGCGTGATCGTGAATCTCTTCGGCGTGTGCGCTCATGTGCGGCTCCTTAATTGACCCTCGCGGACATCAGGTACACCAACGGGAAAACGAACATCCACACCAGGTCGACGAAATGCCAATAAAGGCCCGCGACCTCGACATCTTCGGCCTTGAACTTGCCGCGCACGACCGCCTGGCAGATGATGCCCAGATAGATGATGCCGACCACCACGTGGGTCATGTGGAGGCCGGTGATGGAAAAGAAGGTCGCGCCGAACAGGGGAACGCCCCAGGGATTCTGGAACGGAGTGACGTGCTCCTCGTTGATCAGCTTCAACCACTCGGTGAGGTGCAAAGCGACGAACGTGCCGCCCGCGATCATGGTCGCTACGATCCACCTGGCCGTCGCGCCGCGATTGCCGGCGTTCATCGAGTGCACCGCCATCACCATGGTGAGACTGCTAGTCAGCAGCGCAAAGGTCATGATGCTGGAGAAGATGATGGCCGGCGTGAATTCAAACGGCTTGGGCCAATCGGGATTGGCCACGCGGCAATACGTGTACGCAAACAGCAGCGCCGAAAACGTCAGCGCGTCGGAAATGATGAACAGCCACATTCCGAACTTCTTCGAGTTGGTCGCGTACGGCGACTGCCCGCCTTCCCACACCGAAACGGGCGCAGTGGCTTGAGACGACATCCTTACCCCCAAACGTAGAATAGGACCATCAGGTACAACCAGAGACCGTCGAGAAAGTGCCAGAAAATGGCGCTGATGTCGATGGCGGTTCTCTTGGCCGGCCCCAGGCGCAATCGCAGCGCCTGCACGTCGACATACAGCAGCGCGCTCACACCGCCAAGCAGGTGAAAGGCGTGAGACGCGGTTAACACGTAAAAGAACGAACTGCTCGGATTGGTCGAAACATACACGCCGGCGTCTTTAAGCTGCATCCAGGCCAGCGTCTGGCCTGCCAGAAACATCAGCCCCAGGGCACTGCCGATCGTCCACCAGGTGTTGAAACGCCCGCGCTCGCCAGCTTTCAGGGCGCGCCGCGCCATATCCAACGCCGCGCTCGAAAGCAGCAAAACCACGGTATTGACGAAGAGGATGGGCGGCTTGGGCATGCTCGCCCAGTCGTCGCTGAGTCCGCGACGCACCACCATCGCGCTGGTGAATGCTGCGAAGACCATGGTGCTGGCGGCCAGCAGCACCCAGAGTCCGGTGAACGACGCCCGGCGCGACGAGCCGCGCCCATCGTTGCCGCCACCGCCACCTCCCCAGCCGCCTTCGAACGGCGGTGGTGGTGGTGGACCCTGAATTGTCTCGTGCGTGAGTGAACCGGCCATACCCATTGGGATGCGCGTCAGCCTTCCGCGGGCACAGCAGTGGGCGGATCGGTTTGCATCACAAAGTCTCGTTCCACACCGGGCACACTGTATTCATAAGGACCGTGGTTCACCACGGGATGCACGCCGGCGAAGTTGTCAAACGGCGGAGGCGAGGGAACGGTCCACTCGAGCGAGGTTGCGTGCCAGGGATTGACCGGGGCCTTAGCTCCCTTTTTCAAGCTCCAAAACAGGTTAATTACGAAGAGGATCTGCGCCGCCGCGGTAAGGTAAGCGCAGTACGTCATGAATTTGTGCACCGGGATCACGCCCGCCAGGTACTCCACGTTGGTGAAGTCCGAATAGCGGCGCGGGTTGCCGACCAGCCCCACATAGTGCATCGGGGTGAAGATCCCATACACCCCAAGGAAGGTGAGGTAGAAGTGAATCTTGCCGAGGGTCTCGTTCATCATGCGGCCGAACATTTTCGGGAACCAGTAGAACGTGCCCGCGAACATGGCGAAGATCGCCGCCACACCCATGATCATGTGGAAGTGCCCGACCACGAAGTACGTGTCGTGGAAATACAGATCCAGCGCAGGCTGGCCCAGGAAGATGCCGCTCAGTCCGCCGCTCACAAACAGCGAGACGAAACCGAGGGAGAACATCATGGCGGTAGTGAAACGAATCTTGCCGCCCCACAACGTACCGATCCAGTTGAACGTCTTGATCGCGCTCGGCACGCCGATGCACATGGTGAGCACGGAAAACGCCATAGCCGAGTACGGGTTCATGCCGCTCATGAACATGTGGTGTCCCCACACCAGGAAGCCCAGGAATCCAATGGCCAGAACGGCGTAGACCATGGCCTTGTAGCCGAAGATGGGCTTGCGGGCGAAGGTGGCCAGAAGATGGGAGGTCACGCCCATGCCAGGCAGAATCGCGATATAGACTTCGGGATGTCCGAAGAACCAGAACAGGTGCTGCCACAGCAGCGGCGATCCGCCTTTGTGATTGGCGATGATCTGATCGCTGATGAAGAGCCCCGAAGGCAGGAAGAAACTGGAGCCGGCGACGCGGTCCAGAATCAGCAGCACGCCCGCGGCCAGCAGCACGGCAAATCCCAGCAAGCCCAGGATCGCGGTCACCAGCCACGTCCAGCACGTGAGCGGCATCCGCATCAGCTTCATGCCCTTGCAGCGCAGGTCGACGGTGGTGGCGATGAAGTTGATCGCACCCATCAGCGACGCCCCGCAGAAGATTGCGATGCTCAGGATCCACAGCGTCTGACCTATGCCTTCGCCCGGCCCGGTGATCGGCCCGGCGCCACTGAGCGGCGGGTAGGCGGTCCATCCGGAGAGCGGTGCCCCGCCCTGCACGAAGAACGCCGCCACCATGACCACCAACGCGAGAAACGTGGTCCAGAACGACATCATGTTCAGCACCGGAAACGCCATGTCCTCGGCGCCGATCTGGATCGGCAGGAAATAGTTCCCGAACCCGCTCTGCGGCACGGTGGTGAGCACGAAGAACACCATGATCGTGCCGTGCATCGTCATTAGCGAGAGGTACAACTCCGGAGTCATCATGCCGCCGGCCGCGGCTTTGGGCCAGAGCGTCGCAAACCAGGACACCTTGGCCTCCGGGTTCACCATGTGGAATCGCATCAGCAGCGAAAGCGACATCCCCAGGAAAACGCTGAAGAGACCCAGGAAGTAATACTGAATCCCGATAACCTTGTGATCGACGCTGAATACGTACTTTCGCCAAAATCCGGAGGGCGCGTGGTGCGCCGACGCGTGGGCCGGAGCCGACATTAGATTCTCCTCAGACCTGATCTCATTTATTCGCTAACTGCTGCTGCTTCCACTTTTCGAAATCGTCCGCGCTCATCACCTGCATGGTGGTGCGCATCTGATAGTGGCCGAGCCCGCACAGCTCGGAGCAGGGAACTTCGTAGACGCCGATCTTGTCGGCCGTGAACGAGATGGGTATTTCCATTCCGGGCACGATATCCTGCTTCATGCGCAGCTCGCGCACGAAGAAGTTGTGGATCACGTCGCGCGAGTGCAGGATCAGCTTGATGGGCTTGCCCGCCGGAATCTTGAGCGACGCGCTGACGATGTCGTCCTTCGAGGCGGGGTCTTTGTCATCGATGCCGAACGGGTTGCCCCCGGCATCGTTGATCAACTTCAGCTCAGTTCGGCCGAACTTGCCGTCGGACCCCGGATACCGGAAACTCCAGGCGAACTGCTTGCCCAGGACCTCGATCGGGATCGCGTCCGCGGGCGGCTCGTCGAAGTGCACCCCGGCCCAGATCTTGGTGCCCATCAGCACCAGTCCCAGAAACAGCACCGCGGTGGCGCTGGTCCAGATCGTCTCGAGCTTGTTGTTCCCGTGAAAATGTTCGGCGCGGCGGCCGTCGTCACGGTAACGGAAAATCACCCATCCAAGCGCGAACTGGGCCAGGATGAAGATGACCCCGGTAACCACCAGGGTCCTTGCAAACTGTTCATCATACGCGGCGCCGTGTTGGTTGATCGGCAGCGGAAACCACCACGTCTTTGCCGCAAAAAAATACGAGATGACTACCGTCAGTATCCATACGACGGGAGCGAGAAGCATCCATGCCCTCCTCTACCATATCCCTCGACTGATGTGAGAGTGGGATCACAAATATCACAGTCCGAGAGGGAGGTGCAACTCCGTTTCGAGTCGCGTCTATCCGCGATCCAGTTGCTCCCGAAGGTCGGGCGGATAGAGCGACACCAGCTCCGGATATTTCTCCGCGAGGCGGATCAGATCGAGTTCGTCCTTCTTCCGCTTGCTGAGCCGGCGGCGCGGGTCGCTGTAGGCCCAGAGCTTGCCGCGGGTCACGTCCTCCAGGCAGGCGACGCGAGTTTGAACGCCCAGCACCTCGGCCGATACTGACCTCGGCAGGAAGGCTTGATACCGCTCATCAGTTGTGAACTGGATGCGGAGATCGCTTCCAGGACCCGATGCGTTCAGCGAGTAGGCATGGGCCT
>DATKAF010000096.1:0-6016 GCA_035498395.1 Anaerolineales bacterium | reverse complement strand
AAAGTGCGAGCAGCCAGGAAAGCGGCAACATGAACACTCCTATTTGCGGCTGAACGCCACGTACACCGCGCCGACTAGCGCAGCCAGCAGCAGCACGGAGGCCACTTCGAACGGGAGCAGATAGCCAGTCGGCGATATCAGCGCGTTCCCCAATTGCGCCACTGCATCGAACCCGGCGGGGATGTCGGCAGCCGTCTTGGAGAAGCCCGTCCAGCTCTGGAACAGCCAGATCAGGCCCCCGAACGTCAGCAGGGCGAGGATGATATTCAACCACCAGCCTCGGTTCAGCTGCGGAGCACGGTCGCGCAGGTCCGCCCGGGTGAGCATGACGGCGAAGATGAAGAGAATGGCGATTGCTCCGATGTAGATCACCACCTGCACGACCGCAAGGAAGCCCGCATTGAGCAGGGCATACAAAACGGCGACGCCGAACAAGGTAACGATCAGCCAGAGGGCTGCATGGATAAGATTGCGGGTCGTAACAACCAGCAGCGCCGACCCGAGGATCACCGCCGCTACAACCAGGAAGACGATCTGCGCAAGACTCATGCGACTCCTATTGACCGGCCGCCACCGGTTGCGAGGGACCTTCAACCTTCTCTCTGTCGCGCCGGCTGACATTGCGCAGGATCTGGAGCACTCCCAGCCCGATGACCGCGTTGGCGGCGAGCATGGCCAGCACGTAGATCAGCACGTTCGAATTACGAAGCCATGCATTGACGAGGGCCGTGACCATCAACAGGACAAAGGCAAGCGGGGTGAGGAACTTCCAGTTGAACGCCAGCATGTGATCGATGCGGATGCGCATGACCGTATAGCGGACCCACATGATGAACCAGTAGCCGACCATGGCTTTCGCCAGCAGGATAGCAGCCGAAACGAGCGGGCCTAGAGTCTCGAGGCCGAAGAAGCGGTAGCCGCCGAAGAACAGAATGGCCCAGAAGCCGCCGAAGGTGAAGGCGTGCAACAGCTCTCCGGCGTAGAACAGGCCGAATTTCATGCCGGTGTATTCGATATGGAAGCCCGCCACGATCTCGGATTCGGCCTCGTTCATATCGAACGGCGAACGGCCCAGCTCGGCAATCGCGGCGATGATGAAGATGAGGGCCGCAAGCGGCGCGAGGAACACAAACGGAACGTTCTGCGCCTGCACGATGGCATTCATGCCCATGGAACCGGCAAGAACCGTGGGAATCAGCATGACCGCGATCATGGGGACTTCAAAAGAGACCAGAACGGCGACCTGCCGGAATGCGCCGATGAGAGCATATTTGTTGTTCGACGACCACGCCGCCATGATGATGGCCAGCGTTCCCAGGGCGCCCGCAGCGATAATGTACAGGGCGCCGACGTTCAGATCCACGCCAAGGATCTGCGGGGCAAGCGGCACGATCGCCCACAGCAGGAGCACCGACATCAACGAGATGATCGGTGCGAGGTTATAGATCACCCGGTCGGCTCCGGCGGGCGTGATGTCTTCTTTGATCAGTAGCTTGACGATATCCGCGAAAGGCTGGATCAGTCCCCACGGCCCGACCCGGTTTGGCCCCAGGCGGTCCTGGAAGCGAGCCACAACTTTGCGCTCCACCCAGACCAGGAAGATGTCCAGCAGCATCAGAAGCGAAACAAGCACCACAACGCCGAGGAATTGGATGATCAGGCTTGCCAGCCAGGCCGGCAGGCCCCAGCCGGTCAGCAGGGTTGTCAACCACGCGGCAATCGTATGAACGGGATCCGTCCACCAACTCATGAAGGCTCCTAGACACAAAGAAAAGGCTGGAAGGTCATTGCCTTTCAGCCTTGGAATGCAATCGCCTGCCTATACCCAGTCCAATGTTCCCTTGCGCCATGCATACACGAGACCCGCGAGCAGGATGAGGATAAAAATGATCCCCTCCAGCACGGCAAAGACCGACAACTTGCCAAGGGCAACGGCCCACGGAAACAGGAACACGGTCTCCACGTCAAATACCAGGAAGACCAGGGCAAACACGTAGTACTGGGCCTTGAACTGAACCCAATTGTCGCCGACTGTCTCCATGCCGCACTCGTAGGTGCTTTGCTTGATGGGATTCGGCTTCTTCGGCGAGATGATCCAGGACAGCACGATAGCCGCGGTGGGCACCAGCGCGCCAACGACGACGAATAACCCAATGTAAAGCCATTCGTTCTGCATGATCGACTCCACTAAGAAATAGCGCCCGTGCCGGGTATCGGCACGGGCGCTATTGTACCATGAAGAACTAGCCTGACGTGCGCTATAACACCAGCACCGGCGTGATTTTCGTCATATATTTGTTCATACGAATATACTAATTTATGCGCCGCGCGTGATGCGCTTCCAGAGCCACTTCAGTACGTCGTCCACGAACGGAAAGCCGAGAACTGCTCCTAGTACCGCGCCGATGCTGCCCGTTATACGCGCCATGCCACCGCTGAGGCCGAGAAAATTGGATGTCGATATTTCGACCGTTTGAGCGGAGATAGGCTGCCGAGTCTCTTCTTTGGTGGCCTTGTCGACGAACCGCAGGAACAGCCAGACCGTACCGCGGTAGGTCCCCGCGCTCGGCGGATGGACGCTCCAGAAGAAAGTCACCGACTGACCCGGCAGGAGCGGCTCGCTGACCTGCTCGGTAGGACGGATATCGACGCCCGCCAGGTCGAGGCTGGCCTCGGCTATGACGTTTTGCGTGTCATACAGGTTCGGTATCGAAACGGTTTGGCCCGTGACGTTGTGACCCTGAATTTGTGCGGTTGGCGTCAGGTTGCCCAGCGCATCCACCTCGAGCGTGAGACGGATCAGGTCCGAATCGCCGAGCCGGATCTTCGGTGGGTACTCGAGGGTCAGCCTGCGGTACTCGGGGATCGCCGCAGCCGGAGCAGATTCTTCAGGGGCGAACGCCCCCTGTTCCGTTGGAGTAGGCAGGACAATGCCAGGAGAGGACGTGGCAGCGGATGCCGCGGTGGGCACGGGCCCGCCACCAGACGGCACATCAGAATCGACCGTCGGCTGAGCGGCGGGCGCCGCGGCGCCATACCCGCATACCGCGGTGGCAAGAAAGATGGCAGCTCCGGCAAGGAGCAAGCGTAGACTGCGCCGCCGAAACATGTTCACCTACACGCCGCTCGGTGAGGATGGCACGAACGAGGATGGCGTGGGTAACGTCATCTCGGCCGGAGATACTGTCAGGACGTGCCGTTGGTGGGCCGCGGGCCATAGCCCCCAGAGCAGCAAGGCAATGGAGGCGATCAGGATCACGATCCCGGCAACCACTCTCATTTTGCGCATGGCATGATCCTATATTTCGAGCTGGATACGATCAGATGACAGAATCACGCGGGACGGCTCAGGCAGTCTGGCGGCTGCGGCCGCGCATCTTCTGGCGGACGATGGCCGCCCGAAAGATCCGATCGAAGAAGCCGTAGTAGCCGTCCTTGTCGTACAGGATCATGTAATCCGCGGGCCCGAACTCCTCGGGCGTATACAGGATGCCCGGATTGGCATTGATCTCCAGGACATAAAGGCTTCCATCCGGCTTCATCCGGACGTCGCAGCGGCCATAGCCGGTGCCTTCAATGGCGAGATACATGTCGGTGCCGATCTTCTGCAGCCGGTGAGCAAGGTCGGCGTCTTTGACCTCGCGGAACTCGAACGGCACCGTGTAGTCCCACTTGATGTCGGTATGCCAGAACTCATCACCCTCCGGAAAGATCAGTTCGGTCGGCGGATAGGCAAAGGGGTGCTGCAGATCATCGGGGTTATCCACGACAAAGACATTAAACTCGCGGCCCACAATGAACTCTTCGACGCGCGCAGCCCCGAATTCGGAACTGAGACGCCGGAACTGCTCATGCAACTGTTCCAGCGTCTCCACGCGCGAGTCCCGCGTCATGCCAATGCTGCTATAGCTCTGCGGGTGCTTCACCATCAATGGGAAGTGCAGCGTGGCAGCCAGGCCTTCCAGCTCTGATTCTTTCGTCACGCGGTAGCCTTTGGCGAATCCCACCCCGCGGGCCTCTGCTACAGCCTGCATCTCCTCGCGGGTCGGATCGTAGAACCTGCTGCTGGCTCCGGTGAAGGGCAGGTTGAACTCCTCGAGGGCCTCGACGACATCCAGCCCCGGATAGTCCTCGTCGGAGGAACCGTCGCACAGATTGAAGTACACATCAAAGCGATCCTCTTCGGCCAGCCGCCGGATCTTCTCCCGCACGGGCCGCCCGAACGTAACCATCTCCCATTCACACGGATAATGCTTGATGAATTCCGCAGGCGTGAAGCCATAATTCTCGTCGTCATACAGTACGCATACTCTCATCACACACCTCTCTGGCCAATATTCTGATCCGGTGACACGGTATCACAAAACCGCTGCCATTTCAACCCTTGACGGAGTTGTAACGGGCAACCAACTGCAATATACTCGTGGATGGTTGGGCAAAAGAATATTCGAGGACAACGACGGAGACCGCATGCAATATCCCCCTGAACCATTCCGCATCAAAGTCACGGAAACGATCCGGCTGATCCCTCCGGAGGAACGCAGGCAAAGACTGCAAACAGCCGGCTACAACCTGTTCTCCCTGAAAGCCGAGGACATCTTCATCGACCTGCTCACCGACTCGGGGACGGGCGCCATGAGCCAGGAACAATGGGGCGCGCTGATGCGCGGCGATGAATCGTACGCGGGGGCGCGTTCGTTCCATCGACTGAAGGCCGCTGTGGAAGACATCTTCGGATTCAAGTTCTTCGTACCGGCTCACCAGGGCCGCGCAGCGGAGAACATCCTGAGCGCCGCCCTCGTGAAGCAGGGCCAATATGTCCCATCCAACATGCACTTCGACACGACGGATGCGAACATCCGGGCGCGCGGCGGCCGGCCTGCGAACCTGGTGATCGACGAGGCGTTCGTTCCCGCGAACCGGCATCCGTTCAAGGGGAACATGGATATCGCAAAGCTGAGGGCATTCATAGAAAAGACCGGCGTGAGCAATATCCCCTTCGGCATGGTAACCGTCACGAACAACGCAGGCGGCGGTCAGCCGGTATCGATGGAGAACCTGCAGCAGATCGCGGAAACCTACCGATCCTTCGGAATACCGTTCTTCATCGACGCCGCCCGCTATGCCGAGAACTGCTTCTTCATCAAACAGCGTGAGCAGGGCTACCAGGACAAGCCGGTCATCGAGATCGCTCGCGAGATGTTCGCGCTGGCCGACGGCATGACCATGTCTGCGAAGAAGGACGCCATCGTCAACATCGGCGGCTTGCTCTGCATGAACGATGAGAAGCTGTTCGAGAACGTCAAGAACGAGTTGATCCTGCGCGAGGGCTTCCCCACCTACGGAGGGTTGGCTGGTCGGGACCTGGATGCCATGGCCGTCGGTCTATACGAGGGCCTGGACGAGGCCTACCTGGCATACCGCCTGGCGCAGACCGCGTATCTGGCAACCTGTCTCAACGAGGTCGGTGTGCCGACCATTCAGCCGCCCGGCGGGCACGCGGTCTACCTGGATGCGCGAGCCGTGCTGCCTCACATTCCGCAAAGCGAATTCCCCGGGCAGGCGCTTGCCGTTGAGCTCTACCTGGAGGGCGGCATTCGCGGTGTGGAGATCGGCTCGGTGATGTTCGCATTCCCCGACCCGGAGACCGGCCAGATGCTCTATCCCAAGCTTGAGCTGCTGAGGCTGGCGATCCCGCGCCGCACATATACGCGCAGCCATATGGATTATGTTGTGGAGACGCTCGCCAGGATCAAGGGCCGAGCCGAAAAGATACGCGGCTACCGGTTCACGTATGCACCGGAACTGCTGAGGCACTTCACCGCACGATTCGAGCCTCTGTAGCCGAAGCACGGAGAGTGCGGGCTCAGCAGCCGGCCCTCTCCGTGTGTGCGGCCGGATGACGAATCTTAGCTCAGGTTCACGTCACACAAAACAACTCACAATACAATGTAGGCATGGAAAGCCGTGCAGAGAGCCACGGGTTCGAGGAACTCCCGCATACCGCCGATTGGGC
>DATKAF010000095.1:0-51227 GCA_035498395.1 Anaerolineales bacterium | reverse complement strand
CACAACCATTTTGCAGGCAGCAACTTCACCACGTCCGGCACAGCTTCGCTTCTGACGGGCACACTGCCCTGGACTCACCGGGCCCTTCAACCGAACGGCGAGGTGGCGGAACCGTTCACAAAGAAGAACGTCTTCGGCGCGTTCCAGGATTACTACCGGCTGGCGTACACGCATAACGGCTGGGCGTATACGCTGCTGAGGCAGATGGAGCAGGAGACCAACGAGCTGATCCCGCGGGAAAAGCTGCTCCTCGCCTCTTATGACGACTTCATTGACAGGCTCTTCCGCAACGACCAGGACCTCGCCACCGTAAGTTGGACCCGTGACATGCGCATCGCGGACGGGGGCTACGCCTATTCGCTCTTCCTGTCGCATCTCTATCAGGTGCTCCAGGAAGGGAGGATCGCCAATCTGAAGCCGTTGTTCCCGCGCGGCCTGCCCACCACGGGCTCGGACGACGGTTTCCTGCTCGAGCAGGCCGTGGATTGGCTGAGCCGGCTGCTGCCAACCATCCCACAGCCGTTCATCGGCTACTTCCACTTCTTGCCGCCGCATTTCCCGTATCACACATCCATCGATTTCTTCAATCACTTCCGGGGAGACGGCTACAAGCCCGTCGAAAAGCCAAGGGATATCTTTACGGACCGCCGCATCTTTGAAAACCTGCTCGCCCGCCGCACTGAGTACGACGAGTTCATCCTGTACGTGGACCGGGAGTTCGGCCGCTTCGTCGATGAGTTGGAAAATTCGGGCCTGCTGGCGAACAGCTGGCTCGTCCTGACATCCGACCATGGGGAGATGTTCGAGCGCGGTATCGTCGGGCACAGTACCGATACGCTCTACCAGCCGGTGATCCGCATCCCGCTGCTCATCTTCGAGCCCGGCCGCCAGCTCGGCCAGGACGTGCTCACGGCCACCAGTGCCGTTGACGTGCTGCCCACGCTCTCGCATGTCACCGGGCATTCCATCCCCACCTGGGCGGAGGGGGGCATCCTGCCCCCATATTCCGAGCAGGAAGCCGGCCGCAGCCTCTACGTTGTGCGCGGCAAGAACGACGACCCGAACGGGCCGCTCACCCAGGCGTCGACCACCCTCATTAAAGGCCCCTATAAGCTGCACTACTACTACGGTTTTCAGGACCGGGGTATCAAGGATTTCGTGCGCCTGTACGACATCCAGGCGGACCCGGAGGAACTGACGGACCTCTCGGCACGGGAAAAAGCTGTCGCGGACGAGATGCTGCACGAGTTAAAGTCCAAGCTGGCACAGGTGAACAAACCCTATTCATAGGGCGGCCGGCGGCTCCATAGACCGGAGAAGGCGGGGGAGCCTGCCCGCGCGGCTTTTGCGGGAAGTGGCAGTATAATCGTTGCGCTTTGCGGCTGCCTACTGGGAAAGGACAGTTTTCCGTTCCGGGCATCCATCGCAACCTGCAACGTTCTGTTCCGGCGGACCGCCTGAGAAGCAGCATGAGGATCCTTACCGTTCTCACATACTATCGTCCCCACACCTCGGGCCTGACCATCTATGCCGAGCGCCTGGCGCGCGCGCTTGCCGCGCGCGGCCACCAGGTTATGGTGATGACGACGCAGTATGATGCCTCCCTTCCGCTGGAAGAGGACATGAACGGGGTCCGCGTCCTCCGGGTGCCGGTCGCTCTCCGGTTGAGCAAGGGGGTCATTGCGCCTTCCTTCGGCTGGGTGGCGACCCGGCTGGTGCGCGAGCACGATGTGGTGCAGATGCACCTGCCGCAGTTCGACGCGCCTGGCGTTGCCCTGCGCGGTCGTCTCTTCGGCAGGCCCGCCATCCTGACCTATCATTGCGACCTGCACCTGCCGCCGGGTCTCTTCAACCGTTTCGTCAACCTGGTGGTGAAGTGGCAGAACAACATGGCAGGCATCCTGTCCAACCAGATCGTGACGTACACCCGGGACTATGCAGATCATTCCTCCTACCTCTCCCGCTACAAGTACAAGCTGCGTACGATCCTGCCGCCGGTTGAGCTGCCTCCTGCCGATTCGGCTTCTGTAAAGGCGTTTGCGGAAACGAACCATGTCGCGGATCGTAACCCAGTGATTGGCATGGCGGCCCGTTTTGCCGCGGAGAAGGGCGTGGAGGTGCTGCTCGACGCGCTGCCGGCCGTGCTCGCGAAGTTTCCCGCGGCGCAGGTGCTGTTCGCCGGACAGTATCAAAATGTCATGGGCGAGAAGGACTACGCCGAAAGGCTCATGCCCCGCATCCGCGAGTACGAGCGATCCGGGCACTGGGCTTTCCTTGGGAATTTGAACCCGTCGCAGATGGCGGCTTTCTATCCCAACCTGAATGCGCTGGTCGTCCCGTCGCTGAACTCCACAGAGGCATTCGGCCTGGTGCAGATCGAGGCCATGCTGAACGGCGTGCCTTGCGTGGCCTCGGCGCTGCCCGGTGTCCGCATGCCGGTCCAGATGCATCATGCCGGCTGCGTCGCCCGGATCGGCGACCCGGCCTCCCTGGCCGAGGGTATCATCAAGGTCCTGAGCGAACCGGGCGAATACCGCGGCGACATCGAAGCCATCCGCAAGGCCTACGACCCCGACTCCGTCGCCGCCGAGTATGAAAAGTTGTTCGAAGGGCTGATGAAGGGCACCTGAAACTTCGTTCGTCTTCTCTTCACCATGCTCGAATTATTCCACCCTCCTCCTTCATCGTCCATGTCCGATCCGCACTCATCGATCAACGACCGCCAATCCACGGACTTCCTCTTCCTTCACGTCCGCGATCTGCCATATTTCCGCGGCCTCCTGCGGGCCGTCGAAAGCTGCTTCTATCAGGACTTGCCGCTGCCCGCACCGGTCTATGATCTTGGCTGCGGTGATGGGCACTTTGCTTCCATTTCCTTTGATCATCCGATCGATGTGGGGCTCGATCCCTGGCATGGGCCGGTGCATGAGGCTGCCAGGCGAGGCGTCTACCGAGGGCTGGTCGAAGCGGATGCGGCGCACGCTCCTTTCCCCGGCGGATACTTCTCGAGCGGCATCAGCAATTCCGTCCTGGAGCATATTCCACATATCGATGAAGTGTTGAAAGAGACAGCCCGCCTGCTCAGACCCGGCGCTCCTTTCATATTCTGTGTCCCCAATCAGAACTTCCTGCCCTCCCTGTCCGTTGCCCGCTTCCTGGACCGGTTGGGGCTAAAGCCGCTGGCGCGTGCGTATCGCCGCTTCTTCAACCACATCTCCCGCCACGAGCACTGCGACGATCCGGAGACCTGGCGGCTGCGCCTGGAAGCCGCCGGCTTCCGCATCGAGCAATACTGGCCCTATTTTTCGCCGTCCGCCCTTACGGCCCTCGAGTGGGGCCATTATTTGGGTCTGCCATCATGGATCTTGCATGTCCTGGTCCGCCGCTGGATACTTGTCCGGGCGCGCTGGAATCTATCGCTGACGCTGCGCCTGCTGCGCCCGTACTATAATGAACCGGTTCCCCAGGAACAGGGCGCTTACACGTTCTACATTTCGCGTCGCGTATAGGATCGCGCGGCAATTCAAGCCAGACGGTGAAACGCCGCGTTCCATGGAGAGAGCCTTCCCGGCATGCAAGAGCCAGAGCCCAGTGTCCTCGACTATGTAAAATCCATCCTGCCCTGGAGCCGGCAGGCTGTCCGGATTCCCGCCATCGAGGCGGAACCGCCTACAGCGGTTTCAGAGGAGCTTGAGGGGCAGGCCGAACGTTCCATCCCCTGGCGCTCGTTGTCGGCGCTGGCGCTCGCATTGCTGGCCCAGATGCTCCTGGAGCCGCCCAATCCGGCTTCCGCCCCGGCGGTTGGTTTGTATGTGATGGCCGCAGGCTTCCTCGTTTGGGCCGCCGCGCGAGATGAGTGGACTCTGGCTCCGCACGCCGGATCGCTGGAAGGCAATGACCCGCTGATCGTGCGCTGGGCGCCATTTGTGATCGCGATGGTGATGATCATCCCGGTCTTCATCCTGCTGGGAGGGGTGGTCATCGTGCCCGGATTGGCGCTGCCCGACGCGCTGATCGGCTGGCTGCCGCTGCATGATAACCTGTTCACTCTCTACAACTTCCCCCTGTGGCTCCTGGTGATCGTCCTGTTCGTCTGGTCGCTGTGGCTGCCGCAACTCGGCCATCCCTCCCTGTGGAGTCGTGTCCGTAAATTCCTCGACCAGCCCGAACGAAGGATCAAGGTCAGCAGCTGGACGCTGTTGATCCTGGCGGTTGCAGCCGTTGTGTTGTTCTTCCGGCTCTACCATCTGCAGCAGACGCCCGCCGAGCCTTTCAGCGATCACGCCGAGAAGATCCTGGATGTCTACGATGTGAGCCAGGGGCAGACACACATCTTCTTCCCGCGCAACACGGGCCGCGAAGCCATCCAGATGTACTGGACCCTGTTGATGTCGTGGATCTTCCAGACCGGGCTGACGTTCCTGTCGCTCAAGATCGGCACGGTCCTGATCGGTATCTTCACGTTGCCGTTCGTGTATCTCCTTGGGAGGGAGGTGGCGGGAGCGCGCGTCGGCCTGCTGGCGCTGCTGCTCACCGGCATCGGCTACTGGCCGAACACGATCTCCCGCATCGGATTGCGTTTCCCGCTCTACCCGATGTTCGTGGCGCCCATGCTTTTGTACCTCATCCGGGGCCTGCGCACGCGTCGTCGCAATGATTTCATCCTGGCCGGCATTTTCCTGGGTCTTGGCCTCAACGGCTACAGCCCGTATCGCATCGTCCCGCTCCTGGTGGTGGTTGCTTTTATCCTTTATCTCCTGCATCGCCAGTCGAAGGGTGCGCGGCAGGATACAGCCCTCTGGCTGGTCATTGTCGGCCTGACCGCTCTTCTGATTTTCCTCCCGCTGTTGCGCTACGCCAGCGCCAACCCCGACATGTTCTCCTACCGCGCCCTGACGCGCCTGGAATCGATCGAGCAGGCCTTGCCTGCGCCGTGGTATCTCGTCTTCCTGTCGAATACATGGAATGCGCTTCGGATGTTCAACTGGAATAACGGCGT
Source organism: Anaerolineales bacterium (assembly GCA_035498395.1). Taxonomy (GTDB): domain Bacteria; phylum Chloroflexota; class Anaerolineae; order Anaerolineales; family Villigracilaceae; genus Fen-1038. The sequence goes on along the minus strand of DATKAF010000095.1, from coordinate 46,228 downwards.
CATCTGGGTGCACTCGATCCCGAACCGGCCCGCGCTGGATATCGTCACCGGCGCGCTCTTCCTGGTTGGGTGCGCCTTGCTGATCGTGCGCTACATCCGCGAGCGCCACTGGCTGGATCTGTTCCTGTTGGTCTCCGTTCCGATCCTGCTGCTGCCCTCGATCCTGTCGCTTGCCTTTCCGGATGAGAATCCCTCTCTGAATCGCACGGGCGGCGCGATCATCCCGGTCTTTCTCATCGCGGCCATGGCCTTGGACGGCTTCATCCGTGCGCTGACGGTCGATGAGCGTCGCAAGGTCTGGGCCTATGCCCTGACCGGCGTTCTATTGTTTTGGTCCGCGGTCCAGAACTATGACCTGGTCTTTCGCCAATTCGATGGGAACTTCCGCAACAACGCCTGGAACACGACCGATATGGGCATCGAGATCCAGCAGTTCCGTGCCCGGTATGGCGAGACCGACACCGTGTGGATCGTGCCTTTCCCGTATTGGGTCGATACGCGCCTGCCGGGCATCTACGCCGGAATTCCAGACCGGGACTTCGCCATGTGGCGTCAGGATCTGCCTGCCAGCCTGAAAGTGCCGGGGCCAAAGCTGTTCATCGTCAAGGCCAATGTTCAGGACCCAACCCAGGACGACCGGGCTTCCGTCAGCGAGCTTAAGTTGCTTTATCCGCAGGGCACGCTTAACCTGCATCGCTCCGCGATCCCAAATCATGATTTCTGGTCGTTCTCTGTACCGGCCGTGCCAGGCCCATGAAGCGGTTGCCCGTGTTTTCCCCGTTCACACAAAAAGCAGGTGCCGGTGTTTCTCCCGTACCTGCTTTTTGCGGTAAGCGCAACGGCTTAGCCGTATTTAACGCTTCGGTGATACAGTAATCTGCCATGTATTTGGAAAAACGCGCCTGGGTGTACGACCTGCTCCTGATCCTTGTCCTAGCGGTCGGGACCTATTTCCGCACCGTTGGGCTGGATTGGGATGCCGAGCAGCACCTGCACCCGGACGAACGCTTCCTGACCATGGTCGAGAGTGCCCTCGACGTAAAGAAGTGCGCCGTCCCCAATACATCGGTGAATGCCTGCCCCGAGGGTGAGACTCGCTGGCTGAACTTCAGCGATTACCTGGACACGCAAACTTCGCCGCTCAATCCGCAGAACCGGGGCTACGGATTCTTTGTCTATGGCGACTTTCCGACCATCCTGGTCCGCTATGTTGCGGAGTGGCTGGGGCAGACCGGCTACGATCAAGTGCATCTCGTCGGGCGGCAGCTCTCCGCTCTCAGCGACCTGCTGACGATCCTGCTGCTCTATATTATCGGTTCACGGCTCTATAACCGCCGCGTTGCGCTGCTCGGGGCCGCGTTCTCTGCCCTTGCGGTGGAGCAGATCCAGCAATCCCATTTCCTGATTGTCGATAACTTCGCGAACCTCTTCATCTTCCTCGCCGTATTCTTCGCTGTCGAGATACTCATCAGGAAGCCCACGAGCGCGACTGCCGACCAGCCGGCGAATGATGCAGAAGAAGCTCCACCCGCCGGGCCGGAAGACGGTTTGCAGGCCTCGCCGCATCCTTCACCGGTTGCCGAGTTCTTCCGCTTCTTCATTAACCCATTCGTCTTGTTGAGTGTCGGCTTTGGCGTTTCGCTGGGTCTGGCGGTTTCATCCAAGCTGAATGCGGCTCCTCTTGCCGTCCTGCTCCCAGGTGCTTTCATCCTTCGCTACTTCACAACGGACCGCCGCTCGCTGGCCGAAGTCAGCCGGCCCCAGCCGGACCCGGATGCGCCGGGCCAACCCGAAAGCGAGAGCTGGCCCATCTCTGCTGATTACTGGTCGCGCGTGCTGGTCTATCTCATGATCGGCGGCGCTTTCACTGTCCTTGTCTTCCGCCTCGCGCAACCCTACGCATTCGTCGGCCTCCGCCTCAATCCTGCGTGGCTCCAGAACATCCGCGACTTGCTGGCCCAGTCCAGCGGCGATGCGGATGTGCCGTTCGCCCTCCAGTGGGCGCGCCGCTCACATTTATTCTCCTTCAAGAACCTGACGGAGTGGGGCCTGGGGCTGCCGCTGGGCATCCTTGCATGGTCCGGCTTTCTCTACATGGCATGGCGCATCTACAAGGGCGAGCTGCGCCACGCATTGCTCTGGGGCTGGACCGCGCTCTATTTCGGCTGGCAGTCGATGGCCTTCAACCCCACCATGCGTTACCAGCTGCCCATTTACCCGCTGTTGTGCCTCATGGCAGGCTGGCTGCTGGTCACGCTCTGGGACAAGGGCCGTGAGAGGGAAGGGCATCGGTGGTCGTTCCTCTTCCGCCCCGCATCTTTGCTGATCGGCGTGCTCGCGCTCGCTTTGACGCTCACGTGGGCGTACGCTTTCACGCGCATCTACACCCGCCCGGTCACCCGCGTCGCCGCGACGGACTGGATCTACCAGAATATCCCGGGGCCGCTCAACGCGCGCATCCAGACGGGCGAGGACGCCGTATATCAGCAGCCGCTGGACTTTCCCGCGGGGGCGATGATCGCGCCGCAGACGCCATATTCGCTCGCCTTCATGGCGAACGCCAGCGGCACACTGCACGAGATCTACTTCCCTCATATTGCATCTGCTGCAGCAGCTCCTGCCCAGCTTCTGAGCGTGGCGGTCACTCCAGCCGGCGATCCGTCCATCAACCAACCGCTCGCAACGGCGTCCCTGATGTCCGATTTTTCGGTGGGTTCCGATCCTCGCGGCCGCGAGTATACGCTCGTGCTCGACCATCCGATCGAAGTCACGCAGGGCCAGGTTTACACGCTTCTGGTCAATGCCAGTGACGGCCTCACGCTGTCAGGCGCCGCGCCCATCAACGAATCGGATTGGGATGACGGCCTGCCCCTCCGCCTCGGACCGCAGGGCTACGACGGCTTTGGCGGCCTCTATCAGAACGGCCTGAACCTCCAGATCTACTACGACGACAACGCTGACAAGCTCACCCGCTTTGTCGATACGCTTGCAAAGGGCGACGCGATCTTCATGTCATCCGACCGTCAATGGGCCACCGTCACCCGCGTGCCGGAGCGTTACCCGCTGACGACGGCCTATTACCGCGCCCTCATCGGCTGCCCTCCGGATAAGGATGTGATCTGGTGCTACAACGTGGCGCGTCCAGGCATGTTCCAGGGCCGGCTGGGCTTTAAGCTCGCGGCTGTCTTCGAGTCGTTTCCCGGCATTGACATCCCCGGCCTCTTTCACTGGCAGGCCAACGACCAGTTCGCCGAGGAGGCGTTCACCGTCTACGATCACCCCAAGGTGCTCATCTTCGTCAAGCAGCCGGATTTCAGCGCGGAGCAGGTAGAGAGGATCCTGGGCGCAGTCGATCTGAGCCACGTGGTCCACCTGACGCCGCGGCAGGCCGGAAGCTACAAGTCACTTCTACTCTCGCCCATCGACCTGGCACGGCAGCAGGCCGCTGGCACCTGGTCGACGCTCTTCAATTACGAATGGATCCAGAACCGGTTCCCTGTTCTCGGCCTGGTGATCTGGTACGGCTTCATCTTCCTGCTTGGTGTGCTCGTGTATCCTGTCCTGCGGCTTGCGCTGCCCGGCCTGGGCGATAAGGGCTACCCGTTGGCGCGTGTGCTCGGCCTGGCGCTGCTGGCCTATCTGTCGTGGCTGGCAGGTTCCATGGGCGTGCCGGTCACGAGGCTGACGGTCGCGCTGGTGTTTGCAGCGATTGCCATCGCCGGGATCACAGTGGGATGGTGGAAGCGTGCCGAGCTTGCCGGGGAGTGGAAGCTCCGCTGGCGCTACTTCCTCCTGATCGAAGGCCTCTTCTTTGCCTTCTTCTTGTTCGACCTGCTGATTCGCATCGGGAATCCGGACCTGTGGCATCCGGCCAAGGGCGGCGAGCGCCCGATGGACTTCTCGTATTTCAACGCGATCCTGAAAAGCAGCATCTTCCCGCCATATGACCCGTGGTTCGCGGGCGGCTATATCAATTACTACTACTACGGCTTTGTGCTGGCCGCCATGCCGGTCAAGCTGCTGGGCATCGTACCCACGCTGGCCTACAACTTCCTCCTGCCGACGCTGTTTGCCTGTGTAGCCATGGGCGCGTTCTGCGTGGCATGGAATTTGGTGGATGGTACACGTGAAGCGGGGAGCGAGGAGCGAGAGTCGAGGATCGAGGATCGAGCATCGTCTGGAGAGCCGGATGAAGTCATGCCGGAGGTCGAGACTGCTGCCTCGGAAGCGGCTAACGATTCACGGATCACTGTTCACGGATCACGTTCCTACTTCGATTACCGCCTGCTCGCGGGCGTCCTCGCTGCCCTGCTGATGGTCGTGCTCGGCAACCTCGGCACCGTGCGCATGATCTATCAAGGTCTCGAGCGTATTGGCGCTCCGGGCGGCAATATCGACTCGGGCAATATCGCCCAGCGCTTCCTCTGGGCGGCGGAGGGAGCCGGGGGGCTGCTGCAAGGCCAGTCCCTGCCGTATGGCCGCGGCGACTGGTATTGGGATCCGAGCCGGGTGATCCCGCCGGGGCCGGGCAACGAGATCACCGAGTTCCCGTTCTTCACGTTCCTCTACAGCGACCTGCATGCACACATGCTGGCGATGCCGCTCGCGCTGCTGGCTCTGGCATGGGCCCTGTCGGTGGTGAGAGCGCGCCGCGTTTCCGTGCTGTCGATCGTCGTTGGCGCGCTTGCCATCGGCGCGTTGTATCCCACCAATCTATCGGACATCTATACCTATCTGCCGATGGCGTTCGCGGTGCTGGCCTATTCCATTTGGCGGTCGGATATGGCGGAGAACTGGCACGTTGGGCTGCCCCTGTGGCTCAAGAAGCTGGCGCTGATCGCAGGCAGCACGATCCTCCTGGTCGGCCTATCCTACCTCCTGTATGCGCCGTATCGCGCGGCCTACAGCCAGGGCTACGGCGCTCTGGATCCCTGGAACGATTCCAAGACGCCGATCTGGTCGTATTTCACGCATTGGGGCGTGTTCCTGTTCATCATCACCTTCTGGCTGGCGTGGGAGACCCGCCAGTGGATGGCCTCCACGCCGGTCTCCTCCTTGAACAAGCTGCGACCGTATCAGATCCCGATCGAGGCTGGCATTGCGGTCTTCCTGGTCGCCTTGCTGTACCTCGCGTATCGCGGCGTCGACCTCGGGTGGGTCTCGCTGCCTCTCGCGGTATGGGCAGGAGTGTTGCTCTTGCGACCGGGCATGCCCGACGTCAAGCGCTTCGCCCTGTTCCTGACCGGCACCGCGCTGCTCATTACCATCGTGGTCGAGATCGTGGTCGTGCGCGGCGACATAGGCCGCATGAACACCATCTTCAAATTCTCATTGCAGGCGTGGGCGCTGCTCGCCGTCTCTGCCGCGGCTGCATTCGCCTGGCTGATACCCGAGCTCCGGCAGTGGCTGCCCGGCTGGCGCAAATTCTTCCAGGCCGGGGTCGTTGTGTTGCTGGCCGGCGCCGGGCTCTACACGGTTTCCGGGACCACCGACAAGATCATGGACCGGATGTCCGCAACCACGCCGCTGACACTGGACAGTATCAGTTACATGCCGAACTCACAGTACGCGGACTTCGGCGTTACGATGGACCTCGTCCACGACTACAAGGCGATCCGCTGGATGCAGGACAATATCCAGGGCTCACCTGTCATCGTGGAGGCCAACTGCCCCGAATATCATTGGTGTTCGCGCTTTACCATCTACACCGGTCTGCCGGGCGTTGTCGGATGGAACTGGCACCAGCGCCAGCAGCGGACGGAATACCCGGAGATAGTGGAGGAACGCGTCAGCGATGTCGATTCGTTCTATATGACCACGGACATCAATGCCGCGCGGGAATTCCTGACCAAATATAATGTGAAGTATATTGTCGACGGCCAGTTGGAGCAGGCCGAGTACAAGGGCCCAGGCTTGTTCAAATTCGGGCAGTACGATGGCAAGCTCTGGAATGCCGTCTACCGGGATGACGGGACCGTGATCTATCAGGTGCTTCCGTGAACATCATCCATATCACATCCCGAAAGCGTTGGATCGAGGCTACCCGGATGGGGCACTTCTCCGAACCGAGCCTGGAAGCAGAGGGCTTCATCCATTGTTCGACGGTCCGCCAGGTACTGCCGGTTGCAGCGCAGTTCTACAAAGGGCAATCTGGCCTCGTCTTGCTGGAGATCGATCCGAAGCGCCTGGCGTCCGAGCTGAGGTGGGAGGCTCCTGCCGGAGGGGCAGCGCCGGCGGGCGTGCCGGAGGGAGAGGCCTTTCCACACATCTACGGCCCGGTCAACCTGGATGCGGTTATCCAGGTATTGGAATTCGAGCCCGACCCCAACGGGGATTTTTCCCTGCCCGCATCGCTGAACTCCGGCGGCTGATCGCCCCGTGTTGCTGAGACGCCCGGGCGGGACCAAGAACGGACTACTGATGATCCATCACTGGCGATTGGCTCTATGACCGCATTCCTTGCCTGGTACCTCATCATCACCCTCCTTGGCTGGCTGACTTTCCCGCTGGTCTACGCGCTTTTTCCGGGCCTTGCCGACCGAGGCTACAGCCTCTCACGCGCGGCCGGGCTGCTGCTGTGGGGTTACCTGTACTGGTTGTTGAATTCCCTCGGCTTGATGCAGAACAACGTCGGCGGGATCATATTGGGCCTGCTGTTGGTGGCGGCGATCAGCGCCGCGGCATTCTTCCTGCGAGGCGTGTCGCCGGCGGATCGAAGATCAGAGCTCGTAAAGTGGTTGCGCGGGCATCTCCGCCTGATCCTCACCGTCGAAGTCCTGTTCCTGGCCGCCTTTGCGTTCGAGGCTTTTCTTCGCGCCGGTAATCCCGAGCTCGATAACGCCGAGAAGCCGATGGAATTGATGTTCATCAATGCCATCCTGCGCTCGCCCACGTTCCCCCCGCACGATTCGTGGCTTTCGGGTTACGCCATCTCCTACTATTATTTTGGCTACGTAATGACCGCCATGCTGGCGATGCTGACCGGGCTGACGGGCAGCGTCGCACATAACCTCATGACCTCGTTGATCTTCGGCCTGGCAGCGATCGGGGCCTATGGGATCTTATATAACCTGCTTGCAGTACATAAATCAACCGCCGGAAATGGCGAAGTGGCGGATATTCCTGAGGCGGCGGACACCGAGCGATCAACGGGGAAGAAGCGTTCCACATCCGTTCTTGCCGCGCTGCTCGGCCCGCTCTTCCTCCTGCTCGTCAGCAACCTGGAGGGCTTCCTGGAAGTCCTGCATGGCGGCGGTGTATTCTGGTCCGGCCAGCAAAACTTCTGGACCTGGCTCGGCATTCTCGATCTGAACGAGCCTCCTGCGCAGCCCTTCAGCTGGATACCGGCCCGCTTCTGGTGGTGGTGGCGTGCGTCGCGCGTGATCGCAGACTACGACCTTGCCGGCAACTTCCGCGAGGTCATCGACGAGTTCCCGTTCTTCTCATTTCTGCACGCCGACCTCCACCCGCATGTCCTCGCCATCCCCTTCAACCTGTTGGCGGTGGCGGTCGCACTGAACATCGTTCTCGGCGGGTGGCGCGGGGAGACCAGCCTGTTCGGCTTGCGTTTGCGCATGCACAAGGCTGGTTTCCTTGCAGCCGCCCTGCTGCTGGGAGGTCTGGCGTTCCTGAACACGTGGGATATCCTGATCGCCGCCGCTCTCATCGTCCTGGCTTATGTCCTCTACCGGGTTCACGAGGATCGCTGGTCATGGGCGCGCCTGGAAGATATCTTCCTCCTGGGGATCCCGCTGGGTATCCTGGCCGCGCTGCTCTATCTACCCTTCTACTTTGGTTTCTCATCCCAGGCAGGCGGCATCCTGCCGAACCTCGTCAACCCGACGCGCGGCGCTCAACTGTGGGTCATGTTCGCGCCGCTGTTCATTCCGATGTTTGCCTATCTTCTTTATGTTTGGCGAAGCCGGCGATGGAAGGCCAACTGGCTGTTTGCCCTGGTGATCGTGGCCGGGATCGCGATCCTTCTCTGGGCATTCTCCTGGCTGATGGGCTGGCTGGCGTTTCTGAACGATCCGGGGTTCGGGCAGCAATTCCTGTCCTCCCAGGGCATGCCCACCATGGCGGACTTCTTCGCAGCCTCGACCTCCCGGCGGCTATCCTATATCGGCGGTTCCCTGACGCTTCTCCTCCTTCTTTTCGGCGCGCTTGCCTTTCTTCTGCCTCCGCCTCGTACGACGGGCAGTGATGCGAACGCCGAGCTGCAAGGTGCTCCAGCGCAGGATCGCGCCCCTGTCTCTTCTTTCATCTTCCTCTTGATCGCGCTGGGGGCCCTGCTGGTCTTCGTTCCGGATTTCGTATATCTTCGGGACCAGTTTGGTTATCGCATCAATACCATGTTCAAGTTCTACTATCAGGCATGGATGTTATGGAGCATCGCGGCCGCGTTCGGCGCGGTCGTGCTCCTGCGCGAATTGCGCGGGCTTTGGTCGTGGGTATTTACGGTCGGGCTGGTGCTCCTGCTGGGCATGGCATTGACCTACCCGGCACTTGCCATCCCCAATAAGACCGACAACTTCAAGCCGTACCTTGGCTGGACCCTGGACGATTTTCAGCGCATCGTGCGGAACAACCCGGATGAAGCGGCGGCCGTCGCCTGGCTGAGATCGGCTCCTGACGGAGTGATGGTGGAGGCCGTTCCCGATACCGGCGGGAGCTACACGGGTTACGCGCGCATCTCCGAATACACGGGTCTTCCGGCGGTCCTGGGCTGGACCGGGCATGAAGATCAGTGGCGCGGCTCGCGCGCTCCACAAGGCACGCGGCAGCAGGATATTGCCCAGTTCTACAGCACGTCGAAGTGGGAGACGGCTCTGGCGATCCTCCAGAAGTACGATATCAAGTATGTCTATGTCGGCGACCTCGAACGGACGACGTACGGCCTCCAGGAAGATAAGTTCAAGCGCAACCTGGCGCAGGTGTTCCATCAGGGCAGTGTCTCCATCTATGAGATGCCGTGAGGCGTCACCTGCGACGGTCCTTTCATGAACATTGATACAATACGGCAATCCATGAGACGCTTTCGATACGAACCTGCGCTCTACTTCCTGGCATTCGCCCTTGCTCTCTTTGTCCGCCTCGTCAAGTTGGGCAGTCTGCCGCTTTCAGATGCCGAGGCGGTGTGGGCGCTGCAAGCGCTGGGAGTTGCACAGGGCACGCGGCCGCTGCTCGGCTCCCAACCTGCCTACATTCTGCTGACAAGCGTCGTGTTTTACCTGCTCGGAGCGGGGACCGTTTTTATGGCGCGCCTTGTCCCTGCCCTGGTCGGCAGCGCGTTGGCGCTTGTACCGGCTCTGTTCAGCAGCCGCCTCAAACCGCGCCCGGCTGTGATCCTTGCCTTTCTGCTTGCCCTCGACCCCGGCCTTGTCGCTCTCTCGCGCCAGGCGGGTAGTGGGATCCTTGCCGTGACGTTCGTGCTGGTGGCCTGGGGGTTGTGGGAGGATCGCCATGCAGCGTGGGCGGGCGTCTTTGCCGGCCTTGCCCTCATGTCCGGCCCGGCGGTGTGGGCCGGTCTGCTGGGTCTTGCGCTGACGTGGGGCATTTTGCAGCTCGTCGAGCAGGGTTGGAGAAATACGGCCTCGCCGGACGCGCCTGAGCAAGTGCAGCCCGCGGCCAGTGACTGGTGGACCGCCGTCGCGTTCGCGGCGGGGTCGATCGTCGTCTTCGGCACGCTGTTCTTCCTCGCACCGAATGGTCTGAGCGCATGGGCATCCGCTCTTTCCGACTATGTTACGGGCTGGCTCAAGCCCTCTGGCGTGCCAGCAGGCCTGATGCTCTTCTCGCTGGTTGCTTACGAGCCGTTGGCAGTCATCCTGGCGATCCTGGTGACGCTGCGGGGCTGGATACGAGGAAGCCTCCGCATCCGGCGCTTGAGCCTGTGGGCGCTGGTGGCGCTACTGGTAGCTCTCTTTGATCCTGCGCGCCAGGTCAGCGACCTGGAATGGATGCTGATCCCGCTCTGGGCGCTGGCTTCGCTGGAACTGGCCCGCGCGCTCAACGTCCGGCCCGAAGAGCGCCTCGAAGTACTGGGCGTTGCCGCGCTTACGCTGGTCATCCTGGTCTTCATCTGGCTCAACTTCCTCGGCCTGCTGCAGGCGCCGGTTGCCACCGAGCAGAACGTGCTCCGCACCTGGCTGCTCTTCGGTTCGTTCTTTCTCCTCTTCATCAGTGTGATGCTGGTTGCAGTGGGCTGGTCTTTGCGTGCCGCGCGCTACGGCGCTGTCCTGGGCCTGACCGTGGCCCTGGGCCTCTACTCCATCGGAGTCATGGCGGGCGCGGCCGGTCTGCGGTCGATACCCGGCGCCGCTGAAATGTGGAGCGCAGGCAGCAATCCTCCGGGTGCCGGGCTCGTGCTCACGACCGTGGATCAGATCTCGGATTGGAGTAAGGACAATATCGATTCCCAGCCGGTGACCATCGCCGGGCTCGATTCCCCGGCCCTCCGATGGCTGCTGCGCGACCATGCGGTTACCGTCGTCCCGGTCCTCGGCGCATCCAGCGCGCCGCCGATCATCATCACGCCCGGTGGTCAGAACAACCCGGCGCTGGCAGCCCGCTATCGCGGCCAGGAACTCGTCTGGATCCAGGCGCCGCAGTGGAACCAGACAGGCTTTGCCGATTGGTTCGGCTGGCTGGGTTTTCACCAGATATTGCAAAACCCGCAGAAGGTGATCGTCTGGGTCCGCGATGACCTGTTCCTGGATGCATCCACCAGCAAACCATAACCTTCTACTCAAGACTGTGGTCCTCTCCGACAGGATCTTATGTTCATCGGCGGGATCCGGAGCTCACCTGCATCCGTCCGTGCCGCATCTGGTTCCTACAATGTGAAGACGACCGGAGCCGTCAGGCAGCCTCCGGATAGCCTGGAGAATGCACAAACCTCACCCTTCCATTATCGCGATTGATGGGCCGGCCGCCTCCGGCAAGTCGACCATTGGGCGGCGGTTGGCCGAGGCTCTCGAATACCTGTTCCTCGATACGGGCGTCATGTACCGCGCGGTCACATGGGCGGTGTTGCAGCAGGGGGTGGATGTGAAGGACGAGGCGGCTGTCAGCCGGGTGGCCGAAACGACCACGATCGATGTGCGGCCCGCCTCGAATCCCGATGGCCGTACTTCGGATGTGGTCATGGATGGCAGGGATATTACGTGGGATACGCGCCGCACGGAAGTGGCAGCGTACGTTTCCGTCGTCTCCGCATACCGCGGCGTCCGGCTGGCTATGAGCGCGCAGCAGCGGCGCATCGGACAGGCTGGGCACATCGTCATGGTAGGCCGGGACATTGGCACCGTCGTGCTCCCCGATGCCGACCTGAAGATCTACCTCGACGCCTCACCCGAAGAGCGGGCCCGCCGCCGCTATGAGCAGGACACGCTGCATGGGACCGGCGCCTCCTATGAAGATACATTGTTCAATGTGAAGGAGCGCGATCGGATCGACTCGACGCGCGACATCGCGCCGCTGCGCGCCGCGTCGGACGCCATCATCATCGACTCGGACCAGCTCTCTGCCGACGAGGTCTTTGAGCGCGTGCTGGAGCTTTGCCGGTAGGGGGCACAGTTCCCCCAAGGTACGAATGCCTGCGCTCGCTGGACGCCGGTTCTTATTCGTTGGCGATTGATCCCTGTGCCGAATCCACCAGCGGTCCCTCCGAAACCTGTCACGGACGTATGGCGACCGGAACTCACGCGCCTGCCTTCGCTGACGGGCGGGCGCAGGCTCTACCGGCGCTTTGTTCATTACCTGGCGCGGTTCCTGCTCTGGGCCTTGACCCGCACGACGTTCAGTGGGCTAGAAAACCTACCGGCTCGCGGTCCGGCCCTGCTGGTTATCAATCATCTGGGTGACGCGGACGCGGCCATCCTTCTGGCAGCTCTTCCGGCCGGGCCGGAGGTGCTTGCCAAGATCGAGCTGCTGGATTTCCCTGTTCTCGGCATGCTCATGGACTGGTATGGCTGCGTCTGGCTTCACCGCGGCCGGCCGGACCGCCGCGCCGTGGAGGCTGCATTGCAGGCCCTTGGAGAGGGCCGCCGTGTGATCGTCGCGCCGGAAGGCCGCTACAGCCTTGCCGAAGGTCTCGAGGAGGGCGGGAAAGGCGCCGCATACATTGCAGCGCGGGCTGGCGTACCGGTCATTCCCATCGGCCTGACGGGAACGCAGAACGAGTATGTGTATGGCCGTCTGCGACGCATCCGGCGTCCACATCTCAGTCTCACAGTTGGGACGCCGCTCGTGTTGGCCGCAGGCAAAACCGACCGGCGCACGCTGGAAGCCGGGACCCTGCGGATCATGCAGGCTCTGGCTGGCCTATTACCCCCTGAACACCGCGGAGCATATTCATCATCCGGAGACCCTGGGCAGTAGGCGGAGTCTCACCGGGGTCATTCGCGGATCGCTGCGGGGATAAATACTGAGAACGTAACTAAATAAAGTATAATGAGCACCTGCTCTCGCAATTTGGAGGGCATATATTTTTGTCTCTCGGTGGAAGGCAGGAAAGATGGCAGATGCCACCCCCATCTCCGAATCGTTCCAATATGAATATGGGCAGCAGGAAGCGCTTTTTAGGGCTCAGCCGGCAATTAATCAGCGATTCTTGGAGGCACAAGCTCGCCGGCTCGGTGACGCTCTTGTCCAGCGCGTTACCCATGTCAGTTTTTCACTGCCCGACCGCGTAGTCTGTGATGTCGGTGAGGATGAAGGTTCCATGTCGAGCGTGCCCGCTTCTATGCGCGAGCAATCTGTTGGCGGGTGGCGGCAGCGGCTGGCTAGGCAAGACGTGCATCTTACGTTGCGTCAGAGCCTGTCGCAACTGGAGCAATCTCCGGAGCGTTCTGTAGCGGTCAGCGCGGCCCTCGTGCGCCATGCGACGGCCATGCACATGGTGCATAACATGCTTCCGGCCGGCCGCTCGGTTACCTATCGCCCTGAAGAAGGCGAGGAAGTACCGAGCATTCCAGTAGCTGACGCTATCGAGCTCCAATCCGCTATCACCGCTACGACAGATGCCATCGTCGAAGAAAGCGATACTGAAACCGGACGAGGTAACCTGTTGGTTCCATACGTGCAGGAAGCTCGTCTGTTCTATCTGCCGCAATGGGTTGCATTCGGCCGCGATGACAAATTACTGGTCGGTTCAATCAATGAGGCCGAGGCAGACATTGCATCCATGCAGCATTTCCTCGAGGTCATCTTTGCAGCCCGCTCGCTCGCACCCTATATCATTGTGGACGAGGAGTACCAGAAGAAGCGCTACGGAATGCTGGGTCAGTTGATCAATCAGGGTCGGGCCCTCGCCCGTTACAAAACTCATGACATTATCGGAACTATCAAGGACCGCGTGGCCGCCCAGAGTCTCAATCGGGGTTTGAGCCTGCATCTGCCCTATTTCGATGACCAGGATTTGAAAGTGCAATCTCACGATTTCGTGGTCATTCCAGCCGGACGCATCATGTTCGTCCCGGCCTTTGTTGTGCGCGCAGCTCTTGAGGAAGAAGCCAAAGTGGGGCAGGATACGCGTTTTAGCCCCTCGACGCGTAAGCATCTCATGTTGGAGCTGCAGATGTTAGCGGATGCGTTCGCACCCGTTGATCTTCAGAAGGCCGAGTCCAGGTAAGAATCTTATGTTGTTCTCGATACTAGTCCTGATCGCAGTCGTTTATGTTTCATTCCGCATAGCGCCGCGCGAGAAGGAAGAAAGCGCCATGGTCCATGGCGCCGGGCAGATCGGCCTGTTGGCAGCTCTGGCGTTGTTTGGCATTGATTACTTCACCTCGTATTTCTATGCGACGGGCGAGATGATGAGTGCATTGCACCCATACAACCTGCAGAAATACGCCACCATCGCAGTTGTCATCATTGCCTTTGCAAATGCCGCCTTCGGATTTCTTTACATGTACTCTCTGGGGGTGTTCAACGAGGGCGGCGGCTCGTACACAGCTTCCATGCGCTATCTAGGACCAGGCATTAGTCTTTTGGTCGCGGTTGTGCTGCTCCAAGACTATATCTTCACGATTGTGGTCTCCAGCCTATCTGGTGTGGATCAGCTGCTGTCCGTGACGAATTCTTATGGTATTTCTTGGATTATCCACGTGGCCATCGGGATTGGCCTGGTCACCATCACATGGTTCCTGACCATACGCGGGCGTGGCGAATCGGGCCGTGTGACTTTCACAATGCTGGGGACCTTCGTGCTGCTCACCATCCTGATGGCGATTGGACTCTTCATCGGCAAAGGGCGCGGTGTAGCTCCCCTCCCGTATAGTCAGACAGAACCCACACCAACCATATGGATGGCGGCCTATCATATGCTGACCGCCTCGATGAAAGGCCTCGTTGCTCTGAGTGGTCTGGAGGCCATGTCCAACGGCATTCAGTTCGTTATCAATGAAGATTCTGGATTCGTGAAGTGGGGCAAGGAGCATCTACCGCGGTTTCATGGCTTGTGGGAGTTCTACAGCGGCAAGTCAGGCATCGGCCGGACGGTGCAGACTTCGTTCCTGTTCTATGGAGGGTTAACCACGGCTTTCCTGGCCTACTTTGCAGTGCACTTTAATGCCTTCGACGGAATTGAGGGGCGTTCGCTGGTCGGCAATCTCTCGTTTATCGGTTTCACCCAGTTGCCAGGCGGCACGATTCTATACTATGCCTACCAGATTCTGGCAGTGTTCCTGCTTGCAGCTGCATCCATGACCGCGTTCCAGGATCTGCAGGCAACAGAGTGGCGGGATGTTGCTATCGGGGAAATTCCGGAGATTATCGTTTATCGCGACAAGCGCGGAACCTTCACACGCTCAGTGACGATTGCTTACGTCGTGGTTATCATGATCACATTCCTGATCCGCGGCAATACCTCGGCTGGCGTACCCTACTATGGCATCGGCGTGTTTATGCCGATCATGATGATGGGCTTTGCAATTCGCCGGCATATTCTCCGGACGTTTCCGAACGGTGCGAAGCGAACCTGGGGTGCCTTTGGCGCAGGCTTTGCAGCCATCTTGTCGGGAGCGGTTTTCATTGGTCAAATCGCGGGCAAATGGACCGAAGGTGGCTGGGTAGTATTGATCTCCTTCAGCGTGCTAATCATTATTGCCAACCTGCTATTGATCTCACCGATCGGTTATCGCGAGCCGGTGCAAATCCATCGCATCGTGCGTGAGAAGGCGCGCGTTCAAGGTGCCATGGCATCCATTGTCGAGTGGCAGTCCCTCAAGATGCAGGAATATCGGTACAAAGTGCTAACGGCATTGGCGCGGTTATTCGGGTGGTTTGGAGTCCACCGGCCCTTCGCACTGGAAGCGCCGGTGCCAGCCGGCGACTATGATCACGCGCTGCATGTTGACCATCCGGAAGCGCCCTCATTTCTCGATCAGTACTTAAAGAAGCCGGAGCCTAAGGTTGGTGGATCACCCAAGGAAACGGCGCCTGGTGAGGACAAGTAGTCGTCATAGACAATTGACAACAAGACTGCTGTCTCCTTTTCCATATCCTCGATGAGTTCGAGCCCCATCTACAGCCTGCGCGTTAGCGAGGTCTTCCAGTCCCTGGAGACCTCGCTGCAGGGTTTAACCTCAGCGGAAGCCGAGTCTCGCCGCAGTCTTTACGGCCCCAATATAATTGTTGAGCAGCATCCGCTGCCCGCCTGGCGCAAGTATGTCGAGCAGGCCCGGCATCCCTTCGTGGTGATGCTGGTGGTCGCCGGCGTCATCACGCTGTTTCTGCACGAATATGCACTATCCTTCGTCATCTGGGTACTGACATTGCTCAATGCCAGCTTCTCATTCTGGCGCGAAAACCGTGCGGAACAGGCGGTAGAGAAGCTCCGGCGCTTGTTGCCTTCGAACGCTCATGTAGTGCGGGACGGCAAGGATGTCCATCTGCCGGCGGCAGAGATTGTTCCGGGTGATGTCCTGGTTCTCGCGGAGGGTGACAATATCCCGGCGGATGCCCGCGTCGTAGAAGAATACGGTCTGCGAGTGAACAACGCCTCGCTCACGGGCGAATCGGTCGCCGCTCGCAAGACCGCGGATGCATCGCCAGTCGCTGGCTTGAGCGAACTGGAGCGCCCCAACCTGATCTTTGCTGGCACATCAGTCGCATCGGGCACAGGAAAGGCAGTGGTTTACGGCACTGGAATGCTGACGCAGTTTGGCCGTATCGCCCAGCTAACCGAGTCCGTCCAAGAGCAGCCGTCGCCTTTTCAGCGCGAACTGCAGCGACTGAGCCGGGTGTTTGCCTGGCTGGCAATCGGAATTGGCGCAGTGATATGGTTTATCGGTACTTACGATCCAACCGTCAGTAGCCACATTCCACAACCGTTGTTACTTGCTCTTGGAATCCTTGTAGCACTCACACCGGAAGGCCTCCCAGCCACGTTGACGCTCTCATTAGCGATTGCTGTTCAACGCCTGACAACGCGCGGTGTGCTTGCCAAGCGTCTGAACATCGTCGAGACCTTGGGTAACGTCTCGGTAATCTGTACCGACAAGAGCGGAACCCTCACACAGAATCAGATGACGGTGCGTGAAATCTGGCTGGGCGGGCAGAGGCTTCAAGTAAGCGGTGTTGGCTATCAGCCCAAAGGCGAATT
Source organism: Anaerolineales bacterium (assembly GCA_035498395.1). Classification (GTDB taxonomy): domain Bacteria; phylum Chloroflexota; class Anaerolineae; order Anaerolineales; family Villigracilaceae; genus Fen-1038. Next base: position 29,622 of record DATKAF010000095.1, on the reverse strand, counting down.
CCTGCCATTGCAAGCTAGCGCCAAATGTGAAGGCGATTTGCGGCTCTTGCTGGAGGCGGCCATGAGCTGCAATAATGCCCGCATCAACCCGCCTTCAGCAGAGCACCCTGCGTGGACTAGTCTAGGGGATCAAACTGAGGCAGCAATGAAAGTGGCCGCGATGAAGGGCGGCCTGGATGAAACGAGCCTATCCCGAAGAGCTCCACGCATCCATGAGCTGCCTTTCGATGCCCGTCGCAAGCGTATGACCACTATTCACCGCACGAGCGTCGGCGAGGTTGCCCTGGTCAAGGGTGCCCCCCGCGAGGTGCTTCAACTCTGCACAAATATCATCATGCATGGCAAGACCGTTCCCATGACGGAGGCGTTTCGCTCACAGATCCTGGCAGCCAATGATGATGCAGCGCGCCGTGCCTTGCGCGTTCTTGCCCTCGCGAGCAGAAATCTGCCGCCGCGTACCGGAGCCTACACATCCGAGCTTGTGGAGCAGAACTTGACCTTCCTCGGCCTGATGGCGATGATGGACCCCCCGCGCCCAGAGGTGGAACGTGCCATTCAGATCTGCCGCCAGGCGGGCATAAGGATCGTAATGATTACTGGCGACTATGGTCTTACTGCCGAGTCGATTGCTCGCCGAATTGGCATGATTTCATCGGCCCATCCATTGATCCTAACCGGCGCGGAACTGGATGAGATGACTGATGTCGCTTTGGATCAGGCACTTGGACAGGAAGTCATTTTTGCTCGAATGGCACCGGACCACAAATTGCGTTTGGTTGCTGCCTTCCAAGGGCGTGGTGATGTCGTGGCTGTCACCGGCGATGGCGTGAACGATGCGCCCGCATTGCGTAAAGCAGATGTCGGAATTGCGATGGGGTTGGTAGGGACGGACGTTGCAAAAGAAGCCGCCGACATAATACTAACGAATGACAACTTTGACGCAATCGTTTCAGCCATTGAAGAGGGACGCGCCATCTACGACAATATCCGCAAGTTTATTACGTATATCTTCTCCAGCAACGTACCAGAGGTGCTGCCATTCCTGGCCACTGCCAGCCTTGGAATTCCGCTTGCCCTCACAGTGCGGCAGATCCTGGCAATTGATATGGGTACTGATATTGTGCCAGCGCTGGCGCTTGGCATGGAGCGACCGGAGCCGGGCGTAATGAGGCAGCCGCCGCGCCCGCGCTCCCGGAAGCTGCTAGATGCATCGGTGCTGCTCCATTCGTTCTTATGGCTTGGCATGATTGAGGCGGCCCTCTGCTATGCCGGTTTTGCTGCAATCTACGTGTTCACAGGGCATGCGGCGCGGCTCGGATTGCCACTGGTGACATCACTGCGTTGGCCGCTTCTTTTGTCATTCATTCCATCTGGAAGCGTGGAGCACGTTGCGCAGACTGTGTTTCATGCGGGCGTTGTCACCTCGCAGATTGGAAATGTCTTTGCCTGCCGCACCTTCACCGCTCATAACAGGCAGCAAGGATGGACCAGTAATCCTGTCCTGCTGCTGGGTGTGTTGATCGAGCTGGCGGTAATCGGTATTTTGGTTTATGTGCCGCCCTTGGCACTGGCATTTGACCATGCCGTCTTGCCGTGGTTCGTCTGGCCAATCCTTCTCCTGTTTGCGCCAGTGTTATATACTCTGGAGTGGATGCGAAAGGCATTGGTTCGGCGATCCATCTCGACGCAAGACGCCCGTCTATCCTGAGTTCCGAGCGAGGAGGTAGGGTCCTATGAAAGTCATTGTCATGGGGTGTGGACGTATCGGCTCTCAAGTTAGTGAACTGATGTCTGAGCAGGGACACGATGTGGTGGTCATCGATCACGACGCGAATGCCGCCGGACGCCTTAGCCCTCAATTCAAGGGCCGGGTCGTTCAAGGTTTGGGCTTCGATCGACAGATTCTGGTGAAAGCTGGCATCGAGCAGGCAGATGCGTTTGTGGCAGCAAGCTCGTCGGATAACGCCAACATCGTCGCCGCCCGCATTGCACGCAATATATTCCGTGTGCCCCGCGTCGTTGCTCGTTTGTACGATCCCCGTCAGGCCGAGATCTACCAACGTCTGGGATTGAGCACCATTTCCTCTACCACCTGGGGCGCCGAGCGTATCTATCAGGTATTGTCGCACACGGATCTGGACGTGATACAGACATTCGGTCGGGGAGAAGTTTCGCTAGTCATCGTTGAAACGCCACCCAGCCTCGTTGGGAAGACGGTCACCCAACTCTCGGTTCCGGGCGAGCTTGCGGTTGTCTCGATCACGCGGGCGAATGAGGCTTTCGTGCCCCGCGCCGGGACCGAGTTCGAGGAAGGCGACCTGATTTATCTGTCGGTACTATCCAGCGCCATGGTTCGCCTTGAAGAAATGCTGGGACTGGAGAGGAGGTAGCCATGTATGTCATTGTTGTGGGCGGCGGCAATACCGGTTCCCATCTGGCTCGCCTGCTCCTTGATTCCGGACACAAGGTGCTTGTGATTGAGCAGCGTCCTGTGCCCCTTGAAAAACTTAGGACAGAGATCCCCGCCGAATCCATTATGGTTGGTGACGGCAGCTCGCCTCTGACTCTTGAGCAGGCCGATATTTCGTCTTGCCATGTACTGGCGGCCGTTACTGGCGCTGATGATACGAATCTGGTCGTAACATCCTTGGCGCGTTTCGAATTTAACGTGCCGCGCGTGATTGCTCGCATCAATAACCCAAAGAACGCTTGGCTCTTCACGACTGAGATGGGTGTGGACATTGCCTTGAATCAGGCTGACGTTCTCGCACACCTCATTCAGGAAGAGATGTCCCTGGGCGACATGATGACGCTGTTCCAGATCCGCCGCGGCCAGTATTCTGTGGTCGAGGAGAAGGTTGCTCCTGGCGCCAAAGGCATCGGCGTTGCCCTCAAGGACCTGGGCCTCGAGCAGCAATGCGTCATTGCCGCCATCATCCGGGACGGCAAGATGATCCTGCCCCGCGCCGACAGCGTGTTCCAGGAAGGCGACGAGATACTCGCCGTGGCCAGCCCAGACGGCGCCAAACGTCTGGCTGAATTATTGGCTCACGCCGTATATCCTGAGCGCGAACATCACCAGAGATTTGCCGAATGACCTCCCGCCGGCTTTCGGGCGGCTGCATGCCGAGTTCCCCCGGAGATCCGCACGCCTGGCCGGGCTGCCGCGGCGCCCTGAGTCCCGAACGGCACGCCCTCCGCTGGATTCGAGCGTTTGACCGAATCCGCACCCTCACGGTATAATACCCTGCTTCTGCCATTAGACCGCTTGCTCCCGCCCGGAAGGCCTGCCTTTCCGCGGGACATGCAATCATTTTAGGTGTGGGGCGGGGCTTATAACCCCTCCCGGCAAGGATCAGAACGAATGCCCAAGCGAACGTATCAACCGAAGATTCGGCGACGCCTGCGAGTGCATGGTTTTCGCGCACGCATGGCGACCGCTGACGGCCGGGCCGTCCTCAAGCGCCGCCGCTTGCGCGGCCGCTACAAGCTCGCGCCGACCGCGAACGAGCACGTGAAACGGATTCGTTGGTAAGCCTTCCCCGGCGTGACGCAAAACACGGCCTTCATGTTCCAAAGAGGTGCGGGTGCAGCGCAAGTTTCGACTGACCCGATCCGAGGACTTCAGGCGGGTGCGGCGTTCGGGCAAGTCCTACGCACACCCGCTTCTTGTGCTGGTTGTGACCGATGGCGAGCCGGGGCGGCCGCGTGTCGGAGTGGCTGCTAGCCGCTCCGTCGGCAGCGCGGTCCAGCGCAACCGGGCCAGGCGCCTCTTGCGCGAGGCCATCCGGACCATGCTTCCCTCGCTGCTCGATGGCCGTGACCTGCTCCTGATCGCCCGCCCGCCTCTTCCCTCCTGTAGCGTGTTCCAGGTCCGTGAGGCGCTCGTCACACTTCTGCGCCGCGCCGAGCTCCTTATTCCGTCTGATGCAGCCTGAATTCTACCTGCCGAATGATTACCCCAATGAGCCGCGTTTGCGGGATGTGCCGCGTACCCCCGAGAACTGGCCGCGCATCGGCGTCCTGGCTCTCATTCGCTTCTACCAGATGACGCTGTCCCACGGTATGCCCGCCGGGACATGCCGTTTCTACCCTTCCTGTTCTCATTATGGCTATCAGGCCGTCTACAAGTATGGAGCCTTCAAAGGTTCCGGCATGGCAGCCTGGCGCGTGCTCCGCTGCAATCCGTTCAATCCGGGGGGCTACGACCCGGTTCCATAGGAGTTTTGCATTTTCGATGAAACGCTGGACTGTAATACCTCTGATCGTGCTGGCAAGCCTGCTGCTAAGCGCTTGTACGGGCGCTGCCAGCAGTTCCACCTGGCCGGGCCTGACCGCAGACAAGGACCGCGTCTATCTGGCGGACGGTCCCTTTGTCTATGCCGTGCGTCTTGCCGATGGCGTCAAGGCTTGGCAATATCCCCCGGATAAAGCCGGTACTTCGACGTTCTATTCCAACCCGGTCCTGACGCCGGACGGGCAATTGCTCGTGGGCAGCTCGGGGCATGACTACGGCCTCTACAGCCTCGATCCCGCCAGTGGCAACCCGAAGTGGGCGGCGCCGTTCACTGCCACCGATCACTGGGTTGCTCCGCCGTTGGTCGTCGGCGATACGATCTATGCCCCCAACAACAACGGCTCGCTCTACGCGCTCAAGCTGGCTACCGGCCAGTTGCTGTGGTCTGCGCCCACGACCAGCGGTGAATCGCTGTGGGGCTCGCCGACCACCGATGGCAAGCTGATCTTTGTCTCATCCCTGGACCACTTTGTGTACGCGGTGGACCCTCAAGCCCGGAAGGTGGTCTGGAAGCGCGATCTCGGCGGCTCCGCGCCTGCCTCGCCCTTGCTTGCCTCTGACAGCACCAGCGTTTATGTAGGCTCCTTTGCCAGCAAGCTCTACGCGCTGGACGCCGCAACCGGCGCCGTGCAATGGACCGCTCCCCTGAAAGACTGGGTGTGGAACGCTCCGGCTCTCGTGGACAAGACTATCTACACCGCCGACACGAGCGGCAACGTTTACTCGTTGGACGCTCCGACAGGCAAGAACACCTGGCCGGAGGTCAAACCGGACGGCGCAATTACCGCAAGCCCGGTTGCTCTTTCGAACGGTGTGGCGGTTGCCACGGAGACCGGCAGCCTCTACGGGTACAAGCCGGATGGCAGCGCGCTCTGGCCGCCCGTTACCATTGGTGGAAAGATCTACACCACCCCGGTCGTCGTGGACGATCGCATCATCGTCGCCCCGATGGGTGCTCAGTACCTGCTGTATGCCGTCAACGCAAAAGACGGCAGCCTGCTTCCCTGGCACTTCAGCAATAAGTAAAGGAAGTCACCATGTGGAACCAGTTCATCATTTATCCCTTCACGAACGTGTTGTTATGGATCTACAACCTGATAGGCCATAACTTCGGCATCGCCATCATCCTGTTCACCATCCTGATCCGTCTCATCACCTGGCCGCTCAATGCCCAGCAGCTCAAATCGGCCAAGGTTATGCAGGACCTTCAGAGCGACAAGGACTGGCAGGATATCCAGAAGAAGTACGCCAAGGACAAGGAGAAGCTGGCACAGGAGCAGATGCGCATCTACAAGGAACGCGGCATCAACCCGTTCGCATCCTGCCTGCCCACCATCATCCAGTTCCCGATCATCATCGGCCTGTACCAAAGCATTACCCACGCCCTGGCGGCCACGCCGCTCGGCCTGTTGCAGTTGGGCCAGTCCATCTATCCCTTCCTGAATGCGGCGATTCTGATCCCGCTCAACAGCCAATTCCTGTGGATGGACCTCAGCAAACCCGAGGGCATCCCCTTCCCGGCTGGTATGTCGGTCCCGTTCCTGCCATACGGTTTTCCCACGCTTGCCATCATCGTCGCCATCACCACATACCTGCAGACGAAGCTGACCATGCCGCCGACGAGCCAGAACCCCAGCGACCAAGGGGCGGCCATGAACAGCATGATGAGCATCTACATGCCCTTGTTGTTGGGCTACTTCGCCCTCAACTTTGCCTCCGGCCTGGCTGTCTATTTCATTACCAGCAACGTCCTGGGCATCGTGCAGTATGCATCGATGGGACGCGTCAATTGGCGCAACGTCTTGCCGGGCGCCAAGCCTCAGCCCGCAACGACCGGCCGGAAGAAGTGATCGTTACAGGAAGGTCATCATGACCGAGCGCACTACCCTTGAGATCATTGCTCCAACAGTGGAAGAAGCTCTTGCGCAGGGATTAGCCCAGCTCGGCCTGCCCGCCGACGCGGTCTCTGTAGAGGTCCTGGATTCGGGCAGCAAAGGCTTGTTTGGCCTCGGTGGGCGCCAGGTCCGTGTCCGCCTGACCGTTCACAATCCGGGTGAGGAAACCGCTCAACCTGTTGCCGTGTCGGCGCGCGAGAAGGCGCCTGCGGCTCCATCCAGGGGAAAGCGCGAGTCAAGGCCGCCTCGTCCGCTCCCTGCACCGGAGCAGCCGAAGGCCGCTGTGGAGGCTCCTGCCCCCATGCCGGAAGTTGCTCATGGCCTCAACGACCCCGTGCTCGATAGGACCGAGGCCGTCATTTCGAAGCTACTGTATCTAATGGGCTTGCAGGCCCAGGTGTCGGCTCATTACGGTGAATCCCGCGACGATCGCCGTCCCATCATGGTCGACATCCGCGGCAGCGATCTCGGTATCCTCATCGGGCGGCGCGGCGAAACGTTGGACGCCTTTCAATACATTGCCTCTCTGATGGTCGGCAAGGATGTCGGCCAGTTCATCCACCTGATCGTGGATGTGGAGGGTCACCGTGACCGGCGCCAGCGCCAGTTGCAGCAGTTGGCCCGCCGCATGGCCGAGCAGGTCATCAAGACGGGTCGGAAGCTCACACTGGAGCCGATGACTGCTTCCGAGCGGCGCATCATCCACATGGAGCTGCGCGATCATCCTGCGGTTACCACCCAAAGCTCGGGCGAGGAACCTCACCGAAAGGTTACCATCCTGCCCAAGGAATAGCCGAATCGAGAATAGAGAATAGTGAGCAGGTAAGCGCCCCGCGGATTCTTCTGCGGGGCGCTTTTGTTTTGTCCGATGCAGGCCGGCCTCCGCAGCGCCCGAGGCCCGTGCTCCGCGTGCAGCTTTATGGCCGCGGCGCTCGTTCGCGCCTCATCCCCTCCCTTTCGCTTTTTCGACCGTTATAATCCATCCATGTTCAACATGGCTCCGCTGGAGCCGGTCGATTATCTTGTTCTCGGCCACATTACGGAAGACATGACACCTTCGGGTCCGCGCCTGGGAGGCACGGCGGTTTTTTCGGCGCTGACGGCTCGGGCGCTCGGCCTGCGGGTGGGCCTGGTCACGTCCGCCAGCGAAGCCACGCCCCTTGACGCCCTCAGCGGTGTCTACGTTGTCCGCTCCACATCTCCCCACACGACTACATTCGAGAATATCAAGACCGCCAACGGCCGCATTCAGATCCTGCACCGGCAGGCCTCGCCTATCCCGGGCGACGTCGTGCCGGGCCCGTGGCGGCGGGCCCCCATCGTTCATTTGGGCCCCATCGTTCATGAAGTGGACCCGGCCTGTGCGTCGCTGTTTTCCGAGGCGCTGCTCGGGGTTACGCCCCAGGGGTGGATGCGCACTTGGGATGAGGACGGACGCATCTGGCCGCAACGGTGGGATTCCGCCGAAACGCTCGGTCCGCAAGCCGGAGCCGTGGTGATCAGCCGCGAGGATGTTGGCGGCGACGAAGAGGTCATCGAAGCGCTCGCACACCATACCCGCGTCCTGGTGGTGACGGAGGGCCCGGCGGGCTGCCTGCTCTACTGGAATGGTGACCGCCGCCGTTTCCATGCGCTCGAAATGGCCGAAGTGGATACGACGGGCGCCGGTGACATCTTTGCGGCAGCTTTCTTTGCCCGCCTCTACGCCACCCGTGACCCGTGGGAGGCCGCGCGCTTTGCCACCCGGCTGGCCTCCTACTCGGTCGCCCGCTCGGGCCTGGATGCCATCCCCAACCGGAAGGAAATCGAAGAAAGTTCGATGGAAGTGCTGCACTAGGGCGGGGCTTCCTTCGGCCTCATTACGCCATAGATCGGAAGCAGAAAGTCATGGCCTGTACCTACACGCTCGTAAATCAGAAAGGCGGGGTTGGCAAGACGACCACCGCCATCAACCTGGCTGCCTACCTGGCGCGGTATCGCCAGCGGGTGCTCGTGATCGATCTGGACCCTCAGGCGAACGCCACTTCCTGCCTGGGGGTTGATAAAGCCACCGTCAATGGGGGGACGTACGAAGCCCTGCTGGGCGGCGGCGCCAGCCCCTTCATCCTGCAAAATGAACGCCTGAATCTCTCCCTGCTGCCTTCCTCCCCGGCTCTGGCCGGCGCGGAGGTCGAGCTCGTCGAGGAACTGGCCCGCGAAATGCGCCTCAACCGTGCGCTCGATCCTCTGCAAAAACGCTATGACTACATCCTGGTCGATTGCCCTCCCTCGCTGGGGCTGCTCACGATCAATGGCCTGGTCGCTGCCCGCGATGGCGTCTTGGTCCCCGTACAGTGCGAATATCTGGCCCTCGAAGGGCTTGGCATGCTTACCCAGACGATCGAACGCGTGCGTGCTGCCCTCTTCCCCGAATTGAAAGTGCGCGGCGTCGTGCTGACCATGTACGACTCCCGTACCAATCTATCCGCGGATGTGGTCGCGGAAGTCAACCGTCATTTTCCGGGCCAGGTCTTCAAGGCTATCGTTCCCCGTAGTGTCCGCCTGGCGGAAGCTCCTTCGTATGGATTGCCGATCCTGGCCTATGCGCCCTCCTCGAACGGCGCGCACGCCTACGATGAGCTGGCCCGGGAGATGTTGAAAGGCGACGGGAAGAAGATCGCCGCGTAGCTGCAGGCTGCAACACCCAGGCGCACCCCGGCTAAGGGGTGTGGTGAAGAAGGAGCCGCTCCATGCCTCAACGTTCCGGGCTCGGCAAAGGTCTCGATGCTCTCATCCCTGGCGGATCGCTGGCACGGGAGGGCGGCGCGGTACTGGTTCCGGTCGATTCCATCCGCCGCAATCCCCGCCAGCCGCGACAGAGCTTCAAGGAAGACGAGCTCGAGGAATTGGCAGCCTCGATCCGCGAGCTCGGCATCATACAGCCGCTGGTTGTTTCCCCCGCGGTAAGCGGAACCTATACCCTCATCGCTGGCGAGCGCCGCTGGCAGGCTGCCCGCCGTGCCGGGCTGACGACCGTGCCGGTCGTCATACGCGTTGCCAGCGATCAGCAACTGCTTGAGCTGGCCCTCATTGAGAACGTCCAGCGCGCCGACCTCAATGCCATCGAAGAAGCGGAAGCGTTCCAGCACCTCGCCAGGGAGTTTGGCATGTCACACGAGGCCATCGCCTCGCGCGTCGGCAAGAGCCGCGTGGCCGTGACCAATACGATCCGCCTGCTGGACGCGAGTTCTGCGGTCAAGCAGGCGCTCGTCGATGGCCGCATCTCCGAGGGCCACGCGCGGGCGTTGCTCGCGCTGGGCTCCGCCCGGGCGCAGGAAGTCGCGCTCCAGCGCGTCGTCAATCTCGATCTGAGCGTCCGTCAGACCGAACTGCTCGCCCGCAAGCTGTCGGGCCACAAGCCCACGCCCAAAAAGAAGGCCGGGCGCAGCGCCGACGTCGGAAGCATCGAACGGCGCCTCAGCGCCAGTCTTGGCACCAAGGTCGCTCTCAAACATGGCAAGAAGGGCGGCTCCCTGACCATCTTTTACTATTCCAATGAAGAGCTGGATGCACTGCTGGGAAAACTTCTCTGATCAATGAAGATCCTGCATAACGCTCGCATCCATACCCTGGATCCGGTTAGGCCGCTGGCTTCCGCGCTGGCAATAGACGCGGGCAGGATAGTGGCGCTGGGCGCTGATGAGCTCCTTTCCCGGTACGATCGCGCGGAGAAGCAGGATATGGGCGGGCGCGTTGTTCTGCCGGGCCTGATTGATGCGCATCTGCACCTGCACTATTACGCCCTCAGCCTACAGAAGATCGATTGCGAGACCGACACGTTGGCTGAATGCCTGCGGCGTGTTGAAATGCGCGTGGCGTCTTCAGATTCGGGCGGCTGGATCCTCGGGCACGGCTGGAATCAGAACACGTGGGGTGGCGCCTGGCCTCACGCCGCGGACCTGGATCGGCTGGCTCCCGATCACCCCGTCTACCTAACTGCCAAATCTCTGCACGCGGCCTGGGCAAACACCGTTGCCCTCCGTCTCGCAGGCATCACCCCTGCAACTCCCGACCCGAAGGATGGAAGGATCCAGCGCGATGAGCAGGGCCAGCCGACCGGTATTCTCCTGGAGAATGCCATGCTTCTGGTCGGCGACATCGTTCCTGAGCCCGATGTCAAAGGTCTGGCAGATGCGATCGACAGGGCGCAGCCCATCCTTTGGAAAATGGGCCTGACCGGCGTCCATGATTTTGACCGCCGCGAGTCGTTCATGGCGTTGCAGCAGCTCCATGCAGACGATCGCCTGAAGCTGCGCGTCACCAAGAACATTCCTGTCGACCTTCTCGATCACGCGGTTGCGCTGGGCCTTCGCACCGGCTTCGGCGATGACTGGCTCCGCATCGGCTCGGTCAAGGTCTTCATGGATGGCGCCCTCGGGCCTCGCACCGCGGCCATGTTCCAGCCGTATGATGGCGAGCCGGACAACCGGGGTATCCTGAATCTGGATGGCGAGCAGCTCTTTGAATTGGGCCGCCGCGCCGCCGGGACGGGCCTTGGCATGACCGTCCACGCCATCGGGGATCGCGCCAACCACGAAGTGTTGGACGCCTACGAACACCTGCGCGCGCACGAAGCCGAAAACGGCCTGCCTCATCTTCGGCACCGCATCGAGCACGTCCAGCTATTGCATCCGAGCGACGTGCCGCGCCTTGCTCGTCTCAACGTCATCGCCTCCATGCAGCCGATCCATGCCACTTCGGATATGCTCATGGCCGACAAATACTGGGGCGAAAGGACTTCCTACGCCTACGCCCTGCGGAGCCAGCTTGATTCAGGCGCACATGTCGCGTTCGGCTCCGATGCTCCGGTGGAATCCCCGAACCCTTTCTGGGGTATCCATGCCGCCGTTACCCGCCGCCGCGCCAACGGAGCGCCCGGGCCGGCGGGTTGGCGCCCGGAGCAGCGGCTGAGCATGCAGCAGGCCATCGAGGGCTTTACGACTGGCCCCGCCTTTGCCGCCTACGCGGAGGACCGCCAGGGCCGCCTGGCGCCGGGCTGCTTCGCCGACCTGATCGTGCTCGAAAAGGATCCGTTTACCGTGGACCCGGCTGAAGTGAAGGATTTCCAATCTTCTGCTACAATGGTTGGCGGCGATTGGGTGTATGAGGCCTGAAATACCGCTGACCGGGTGCGGGTAGCAAGAGTCAGCCGGAAGTCCCGGGCCTCGGAGAAGGTTTGATGGCAAGAGATAGATCGCAGCTCACGCCCGAAATGCTGGTTCCGCGGCTGGGCGAGGCCTTGGTACGCTCCGGGCAGGTCAGCGAGTCCGAGCTGCGGAAGGCGCTTGCGTATCAGCAGGAGCAGGCGGATCAGGGCAAGTCCATCTTGTTGGGACAGGCTCTCATCGATCTCAAGTGCATCGATCAAGCCGCCCTGGATGAAGCGATCACAGAGCAGATCATCCAGCTGCGTTCTGCCTTGCAAGCTGCGAATCGCACGCTGGAGCGCCGCGTGCAGGAACGCACCGCGGAGCTGGAGGCGGCTCTCCACCGGCTGGCGGAGCTTAACCAGATGAAGGCTAATTTTGTAGCCAACATCTCGCATGAGCTGCGCACTCCCCTGACACACATCAAGGGCTACATGGAGCTGATGGTCACCGACTCCCTGGGCCCGCTCACCGAGGAGCAGCGCCACGCGTTGCAGGTGAGCCAGAAAGCCTCCGACCGCCTCGAGAACCTGATCGAGGACCTCATCATGTTCTCTGTGGCCTCGCGGGGCGAGCTGAGCCTGAAGCAGGAGCCGCTGGACATCAGGCGCCTTGTGAACATGGCAGCCCACACTGCTTCTGAGAAAGCCGATGAGCGCGGCGTCAAGGTGCAGGTGCAAGCCGGTGGGCACGTGCCCATGGTACAGGGGGATTCCGAAAAGCTTGTGTGGGTCATCAATCACTTGCTGGATAATGCGGTCAAGTTCACTCCTGCCGGCGGGCGCGTCGTCATCGCTCTGAAGGAGGAGACCACTAATCTGGTCATGGTTTCCGTGATCGACACCGGTATTGGCATACCCCCCGGCCGTATGCAGGAGATATTTCAGCCGTTCCATCAACTGGACGGCTCATCCACGCGCAAGGCCGGCGGCACAGGTCTCGGCCTTTCCCTTGTCCGCCAGATCGTCGAAGCGCACGGCTCGCTCCTCGATGTGGTTTCCGTGGAAGGGCGCGGGACCACCTTCCGGTTTCCGCTCCTGGTCGCTGCGCCCGGAGGGAAGAAGAAACCTTCCCGCCCTTCGGATTCGGTCGGGGAATGATCATGCTTCGCCGGGGTAGGTAAATGAATATGGTCGACCCGAAGACACTGGAATACGTCCACTCGCTCCTGCAGACGGCAAACAACCAGCAGGATTGGAAGGCTGCCATGGACACGCTGCTGGCCTCCCTGCGCGAGGAGTTTGTCTATGACAATGTGGCAGTCTACCTGTTCGACGCGCATACCCAGTCCCTCGACGTAGGTTATGCCCGCGCGGTCGGCCGCGGCAAGGATGCCGAGGCCGACATTAGCTGGGGCGAGGGCATTGCCGGAAAGGTCATAACCCGGCAGCAGACCATCTTGCACGAGCCGCGCAGCCTCCCGGCCGGCAACCGTCTCGATGCCCCCTACCTGATCGGTCTTCCGTTGTTTGCCGCTGGCCGCCTTGGGGGCGCGCTGGTCTTCGTCCGTTTCGGAGGCCCGGCCTATTCGCCCACGCATTACCTGATGGCGGAGCTGATCGCTAGGGCGACATCCTCGCTGCTCGAATCCAAGGCGCTTCAGGAGGCGCGCAGCCAGTTGGAGTCGGTTCAGCGCCAGATGCGCCTCCAGGACGACTTTGTATCCACCATTTCGCACGAGCTTCGCACGCCGTTGGGCTTCATCAAGGGGTACAGCACCAGCCTGCTCCGGGATGACACTCACTGGGATGAGAAGACCCAGCATGAGTTCCTGTCCATCATCGATGAGGAAACAGACCGCCTGACCCACCTCATCGAGGACATGCTCGAATCCGCCCGCTTGCAAAGCCACACGGTCAAGTTCAAGTTCCAACTCCTCCGGCTGGATGCCCTCATCCGGGACGTAACCACCCGTATCCACGCCCACCAGCCGGACCTGCAGGTGAACCTCGACTTCGATGTGGTGCCGCCGATCCTGGGCGACAGCGTCCAGATGACCCAGGTCTTCGAGAACCTGTTCAGCAATGCGCTCAAATATGCCGCCGGTTCTCCGCTGACCATTCGCCTGCGCCGCAATACCGCCAGCCTGACGGTCATCTTCTCAGACAACGGGCCGGGGATCCCGGAAGAGTACTTGCCTTTCATTTTCGAGCGGTTCTACAGGGTTCCTGCCGAAAGCACCGCCACGGGTACGGGTCTGGGTTTGTATATCTGTAAGCAGATTGTGCTGGCTCATCATGGTAAGATTTGGGCGGAATCCGAATTGGACAAGGGCACTTCATTCTTCATCGAACTGCCCATCGATATTTCTGTATGATCGATCATCCGATGCCAGTGATTTGAGGAGGAGCATATGTCGAAACGGATTCTGATCGTGGACGACGAACCTCGCTACCTGCGGCTGCTGGAAGCCAACCTGAAGACGGAGGGCTACTCCGTCGTCACGGCCTCTGACGGCCTGCAGGCCATTGATGCTTTTTCTGCGCAGCCCGTTGACTTGATCCTGCTCGATATTATGATGCCCCGCCTCGACGGATTTGGCACCTGCCAGCGCATTCGTGAGTTCTCGAACGTCCCGATCATCATGCTGACGGCCAAGGGTGAAGAGCAGGACCGCGTAAAGGGGCTTGATCTTGGGGCGGACGACTATCTCGTAAAGCCATTTTCTGCCACCGAATTGCTGGCCCGCGTGCGCGCCGTTCTTCGCCGGGCGCAGTTGCCCTCCGAACAGGGCCAGGATCGTTTCTTTACCCACGAGAACTTGAAGATCGACTTCGCCCGCGCCGAAGTCTGGCGCGACGATCAGCCAGTTTCCCTCTCGGCCACGGAGTACCGGCTGTTGCTGCAATTTGCGCACAATATCGGCAAGATCCTGACTTCGGAAGACCTTCTCACCAGCGTCTGGGGGCCGGAGTACAAGTCCGATAAGGAGATCCTCTGGGTCAGCATCGCCCGCCTTCGGCAGAAGCTCGAAGCGGACGCCCATAATCCTCGTCACATCGTGACCCGTTCCGGCCTCGGCTATTTCATGCCGCCGACCGAGGCATAAGGAAGAGGTATGGCCGCGAGCACGATCCTTGTCGTGGATGCGGACCCGGTCAGCCGTAACTATGTTTCCGCGGCCATCCAGAAGGAAGGCCATCGCGTTCTGCAAACTGCGTCCGGTAAGGAAGGCTTGATCGCCGCCTGGCGCGACCATCCCCACCTCATTATTGCCGAGCCTGACCTGCCGGACATCACCGGCGAAGAGCTTGCCGCCCGCCTCCGTTCCGACCCTCGCACGGCGAAGGTTGCCCTTGTGGCCCTGGCGCGCGATCCCCGGCCCGAACGGCAGAAGAGCTGTGTTCAAGCCGGTTTCAATGAGTACCTGGTCAAAGGGCCGCAGGCGATCACGGCGCTGACCAGCACGGTCGCCATGCTGCTCACTGGCGAGCAGGCCGCCGTCACGGAGGGCGGTCTGCTGATCGTCTTCCTGAGCGCCAAGGGCGGAACCGGAACCTCCTGCCTGTGCGCCAACTTTGCGAAGAGCATCGCCGAGCAGGAGCCCGCCGCGCATGTGGTCGTTGGGGATATGGTCCTGCCCATTGGCTCGATCGCGGGTATCGTCGGCTGTCGCGACGAGCAGAGCCTCGTCACTGTAGCCGCCATGCCGCCGGTTGAGATGACCACCGGCTTCCTTCAGACCCGGCTGCCTCTCATCGAAGATTGGCGCTTCCGCCTGCTGTCCGGCTCTCCGGACCCGCAGCACGGCAATGACCTCGTGGTTGGACGTATCGGCGATCTGGTCAGCGGCCTTAAGTCTGCCTACGATTTTGTCCTTCTCGACCTGGGGCGTTCCCTGTCGCGTATCAGCCTGCCCTTGATCGAAAACGCCGACCTCGTGGCGTTGATCGTCGGCGCTGATATGAGCACCGTATCGCTGACGCGCATCCTGTGGGACTATCTCCAGTCGAAAGGCGTCCAGCCAAGCAGCATGTTTCCCATCCTCAACCGGGCTGTTGGACTGGAAGGAATGACCAAGGCTGAGATCGAGGAGGCCTTGGAGATCCCCATCAAGACCTCGATGCCGTATGTGGGGGCCAATTTCTCGATGGCGAACAATCAGCACACCCCTTACTCCGTGAAGTTCCCGCGCGATGCGACCTCGATCGTTCTGAAAGATACCTCCCGACAGATGATCGATCAGGCCAGGCGCCAGCGAGCCGGATGAGGGCGTGAGTGCTGGAAATTTGTGTTCAGTGAGGAACAGGCATGTCAATGCAGTATGATGAGAAAGGAAAGATCTACACCGATCTGGTGCCGAAGCTCGCGATCCACGCCATCGTCCAGACCACGACGCAGCAGGTGCGCGGCAACGTTCACGTCCGCGCGGGGGAACGCCTGAAGGACGAGCTGGACCGCGACGAGCTGTTCCTGGCCATGACCGAGGTCAGCGTGCTGGCCCCGGATGGTGAGCTCCAGTTCCAGGCGCCATTCCTGGCAGTGCGCCGGGCTCAGATCGTTTGGGTGTTCCCGGACCAGGGAGAGCCAGGCGCCGGATGAACACACGCTTATCCGCGGCGGCTGCATCCAGCCAGTTCACCTCCGCCAACCTCACATCCCTGAAGCGTTTTCTGATCGATTCACTTTCACGCGGCATCGAAAGCGAGGATATCCCTGCGCAGGAGCGCAATGAGTTCATCAAGCAGAACCTGAAGGCCGTCTATGAGCAGGCTCACGTCAGCCTGCCGCCTGAAGTGCAGCGCATGGTCTTTCAGGATGTCCTCAACGACATGACCGGCTATGGCCCCATCCAGCCTCTGCTCGACGATCCGGAGGTCAGCGAGGTCATGGTCAACGGGCCCAAGAAGGTCTACATCGAGAAGAAGGGCTGCCTGCTCCGCACGAATATCATGTTCGACGACGATGCGCACGTGCTGCGCGTCATCGAGCGCATCGTCCTGCCGCTTGGCCGCCATGTGGATGCCGACAGCCCCACGGTCGACGCGCGCCTGCCGGATGGCTCCCGTGTCAATGCCGTCGTCCGGCCCATCGCCCTGGATGGGCCTGCCATCACGATCCGCAAGTTCCTCAAAGACAAGCTGACCATCGAGCAGTTGATCCAGTTGGGCACCCTCATCCCGACCATGGCCGAATTCCTGCGCGCCTGTGTGCTGGCGCGGCTCAATATTGTCATCTCGGGTGGAACGGGCTCCGGCAAGACGACGCTGCTCAATATCCTGTCCGGTTACATCCCCGAGAACGAGCGTATCATCACGATCGAGGACGCTGCCGAACTCAAGCTTCAGCAGGACCACGTCCTGCGCATGGAAACGAAGCCCCGCAACGTGGAAGGCAGCGGGGAGACCACGGTGCGTGACCTGGTGCGCAACGCCCTGCGCATGCGGCCCGACCGTATTGTCGTGGGGGAGTGCCGGGGCGGCGAAGCGCTTGATATGCTGCAAGCGATGAACACAGGCCACGACGGCTCCCTGACCACGCTGCACGCCAACTCTCCGCGCGATGCCCTCTCCCGTCTCGAGACGCTGGTGCTGATGGCGGGCGTGGAACTGCCGCTCAAGGTCGTACGCCAGCAGGTTTCCTCGGCTGTGGATCTGATCGTCCAGGAGTCGCGCCTCAAGGACGGTTCACGCAAGATTACGGCCATCACCGAAGTGGCGGGTATGGAAGGCGATACGATTGTCCTCACCGATATCTTCAAGTTCGAGCAGACCGGTGTTACGGAAGACGGCAGAGTCCTGGGCGAGCTGAAGGCCACGGGCATTCGGCCCCTGTTCTCTTCTCGTCTGGAAGCGTCCGGGTACAAGCTCGGCGCGGCGATCTTCAGCTCCAGCTTTGCCGATCGGAACCACCAGCGCCGGTGAGCATCTGCTATAATCGCAACGAGGCAATTTTCAGGCAATTCCACGCGGTTTCTCTGCTCCTTCGTTCCGATCTGCCGGATACCAGCATGAATACTCCTTCTCAGATCACGCTGCGCACCAAGAAACTGGGAGTCCTGATCCGTGACGCGCGCCTGGCAGGGCGGCGCAGCCCGGAAGATTGTGCGCGGGCCATGGGCGTCACGAAAGGGATCTTCCGTGCCTACGAAGAGGGCAGGCGGGCTCCCTCCCTGCCCGAGCTTGAGATACTGGCGTACTACCTAAAATTGCCGATCGAGCAATTCTGGGGGAAAGCCTCCCTGTCCAGGGAAGAGCCGTCCGCCGATACCGCCGACCTGTCTCAGTTGCTGGAGCTGCGTCAGCGGATGATCGGCGCATTGCTGCGCCAGGAGCGTACCAATGCCGGCATGTCAGTGAAATCCCTGACCGAGGAAACGGGCATCTCCGGCGCGCGCCTCAAGTCGTATGAGCTGGGCGAACGGGCCATTCCCTTGCCGGAGCTCGAAGCGCTGGCCTCCGCCCTGGGCACGCGTCTCGAAAACTTTTTCGATCAGAATGGGCCGACCGGTCAATGGATCGTCGACGAAAAGGCGATGCGGCTTTTCCTGCAGCTTCCCCGGGATATGCAGGCTTTCGTCTGCCAGCCCGTGAACCGGCCGTATCTCGACCTGGCGCGCAAGTTGAGCATCATGTCAAACGAGCAGTTGCGTTCGGTAGCCGAAGGCTTGCTCGATATCACCTTGTAGTTCTCACGACAGTGGGGTGCCCGATATGGTTTCCGCAATGGAATTGACGCAATTATCCGACGAAGGCAAGAAGGCCTTTGCAGCCGGTCAGTACGAGGCTGCTGCGGCGGCGTTTGAGAACGCAGCGACAGGCTACGCGGCCCTGGACGACCCGTTGAACGCCGCGGAGGCCAGGAACAACCTCAGCGTTGCGCTGCTCAAGCTCGGCCGAGGGCAGGCTGCTCTGGATGCCGCCGCCGGTACGGACCAAGTCTTTGGCGGCGCAGGCGACCTCAAACGCCAGGCGATGGCTCTCGGCAACCAGGCCGCGGCGCTCGAAGCGCTCAAGCGTTGGGATGATGCCGTTGCAGCCTACGACCAGTCTGCCGCGCTGTTCGGTCAGGCCGGCGAGGGCGAGATGCGCTCCATCGTCCTGAAATCGGCCGCCGCGATTAAGCTCCGGGGCGGTCACGTCACGGATTCAGCGTTCAAGATGATCGGTTCCCTGGATGCCAAGGAAAAGCCGTCCATCTTTGAGCGCATGCTCAGGTCGATTCTCCGTTTCATCCAGAAATGACCCTGCCCGACGCTTCGGCTCCGCGGGCCGCAGGCCGGCAGCCTCGCCCGGCGGACCTATCAGACCGGCAGAAGGTCGCTGATCTGATCTTCTTCGAATCACAGGTCCACCGGCACCTGGATTGGCGCACACCGCTCGACTGGCTGGGACAATCCCCCTATTGGGTGCTCGAGGAAGGGCGGCACATCAGCGCGGCGCTCGCCTTTCCGCCCGATCCGGATTCCATCGCCTGGATCCGCCTGTTTGCATTTGCCTCCCATCTCTCCCGGTTCTCGGCGTGGCCGCCTCTTTGGGAGGCCGCCCGCGCCCAACTCCAGCAGGCGGGCGGAGGGACCGTCTCCGCCATCGCCACACAGCATTGGTTCGAGCAGATCCTCGTGGACGAGCGCTTCGCGCTGGTCGAGCAGATCGTGTTGCTCGAATGGTACGAAGGCCCGGCACAGGCTGTGCAGCCCATTCCCGATATCACCATCCGGAAGATGGTGCCGCAGGACTTGCCCCGCGTCGCCGGGATCGATGCGGCGGCGTTCGAGCCATTGTGGCGCAATTCGGTGGCAGCTTTGACCAAAGCTCTCGAGCAGTCTTCGTATGCCTCGGTGGCGGAAGGTTCCTCCGGCATGTTGGGCTACCAGATGTCCAGCGGCGGCTCGTTTGGCGCTCACCTCGCACGCCTGGCCGTTCTGCCCGAAGACCAGGGCCACGGCATTGGCGGCTGGCTCGTCGCCGACCTGATCCGGCATATCCAGGATGCGGGCGGCTCGAAGGTCACGGTCAACACGCAGGCCAGTAACCCTTCCTCTCTGGCTCTTTATTCCAGGCTCGGGTTTCGCAGGACCGGCGAACGGTTTCCCGTCTATGCCCTCCAGGTTGATTGATTAACTCTCACACGGGGTGGGTCTCGGTCGCCGGAAACGCAGTGGAGATGCGCATGAAGACATTCGAATCGAGCTGGACCGATGCCCGGGGACTCAAGTTCTACTCGCGCGGCTGGGAACCGGACCGCGCGCCAGGCGCCGCCGTCGCGTTCCTGCATGGTCTCGGCGACCATATCGGCAGATATGCGCACATCGCCGAAGCCTTGAGCGCAGCCGGCTATGCAATGATGGGAATGGATTGGCGCGGGCACGGGCAGTCCGGCGGTCAACGCGGCTATGCACCTTCCCTCGAAGCCTTGATGCAGGATATCGATCTCCTGCTCGATAATGTGCGTGCCCGCTACTCCGGTCTTCCCACCTTCCTGTATGGGCATAGCCTGGGCGCGATCATGGCACTGAACTATGCCTTGCGCCGCAAGCCGGACCTCGCAGGCGTCATCGCCACGGATCCGGCGCTCCACTCCGAGCTCGAAGAACAGCAGTTCAAAGTCGCCCTCGTGCGCCTGCTGGGCGGTGTGGCGCCGACTGTTGCGCTGGCGTCCGGACTCAAGACCTCCATGCTCTCCCATGACCCGCAGATCGAGCAGGCGTACATCAATGATCCACTGGTCCACGACAGGATATCGTTTGGCCTTGGCAAGGTCCTGCTGGCTGCGAACGAATATGCCCTGAAGCATGCCGCCGAGTTTCAACTGCCTCTGCTGCTGATGCACGGGTCACTGGATACGATTGCCTATCCCTCCAGCAGCCGCGAGTTTGCCGCTGCCGCCGGCGACAAGGCCACACTCATTGTCTGGGACGGCATGTACCATGAGATCCACAACGAGCTCAAAAAGGACGAGGTCATCCAGGCGGTCGTGCATTGGATGAATGACCACCTTCCCCGGTAGCTCTGGGCCTCGGCCCCTCTGCTTGCGGAACGGGTTCCTGCTGCGCATTCTGCTACTGGACAGATGCCATCGAACATGGCAAAATTGCCCGTTCAATCGATATGAAGCCGCAGCACGATCGCAAGACGCGAAAATTGAATGAGGTGATGGATGAGTAAGAAGGAACGGGAAGGGATGAGCAAGCGCCAGGAGTTCCGCGAGAAGCGCCGCCGCACCGAGCAGCGCAATCGCTGGATCACGATCGGGGTCATTGTCCTGGTTGCTCTCGTCATTGCATTTTTCCTGATCTATCCGCAGGTGAAGCCGGTTGCCGGCGTTCTACCCGCCACGCCGGTGGCGCGCGCACAGGTGGACCGCAACAACGAGGGAAATCCCAACGCGCTGGTCAAGCTGGAGGTCTTCTCTGACTACCAGTGCCCGTACTGTAAGAATTGGTGGGAAACGACGGAAGCCCAGGTGGAAGATGCCTACGTCAAGCCCGGCAAGGTGCTGTTCACTTATCGCTCGGCCGGCAACTGGGTGAGCCGGAACAGCGGCAGCGGAGGGACCGAGTCGCAAGACTCGGCCATGGCCGCCTATTGCGCTGCGGATCAGAATAAGTACTGGCAGATGCACGATGCCCTGTTCGTGAACAACCTGGACGTGGAGGAGCAGGGTGCGTTCTCCACCAAGCGCCTCCAGGCCATTGCGCAGAACATTGGGCTGGATATGACCGCGTACAATTCCTGCATGTCCGGCAACAAGTATCTGGACCAGGCAACGCAGGATTTCAACGACGCCCAGGCGGCCGGCATCACCGGCACGCCGTTCTTTGTGATCAGTTACACGGTGAATGGCCAGCCCAAGACGGATACGATCGACGGCGCGCAGGCTTTCAGTGTCTTTCAGCAGAAGCTCGACGCCGCCCTCGCCGCTGCTGGCGCAAAATAGGCCTCTGTCGCTTCCATTTCCATAGACGGAACACGGTCGCACGAAGCTCGTGCGACCGTGTTGCTTTCAGAACCCGCGTGCGGCGCCCGCCCTCACTTGCTAAACAGCGATACGATCCAAACGATTAACGGAGCAATAGCCAGCGCCGGCAGGAAGTTGCCTGCGCGTATCTTCTTGATCTCCAGCAGGCTGTTGATCGCCAATCCCATCAGGATGACGCCTCCTGCCGCCGTCATTTCGTTCATCATCGGGGCCGTGACGATGGCGTTCAGTTGCGCCGCCAGCAGGCTGATGCCTCCCTGATAGACCAGGATCACCAGCGAAGAGAACAGCACGCCGACGCCCAGCGTCGAAGCGAATGCAAGCGACGCGAAACCGTCCAGCACCGACTTGACGGCCAGCAGCTTGTAGTCGCCGGTCAAGCCATCCTGGATCGATCCCAGGATCGTCAGCGGCCCGACGCAGAACAGCAGCGAGGCGGCCAGAAAGCCGCGCACGAACCTGCTCGAGGCCTGCTCACCATTCTCCTGTCCTTTCGTGAAGCGCCTCTCCAGAATCCCGCCGAGCGCCTGGAGCCCGTCCTCGATCCGCCACCACTCGCCCAGCAGCGCGCCGATGAGCAGCGCGCCCAGCACGATGATCGCATTCCCGGTCTTCAGGAACATCTGCACGCCGATCGCTGTGACGAACAGCCCCATACCCGCTACGACGGTTGCCTTGAGCCGTTCCGGCACGCGTGCTCCGAACAGCAGGCCGATGGCCCCGCCGATCAGCACCGCCGCGACGTTGATGAATGTTCCTGTCATGCTTTGCTCTCCGGTGGGACCTCCGGCAGCGGCCGGGCAGCTACTCCCTCTCTGCCCTCGTCGTCTCTTTCCCCGCCGCCTTGTTCTCTGCCAGCTCCAGCACGAACAGGAGCGATGACAGCCGGTTCACGTACCGCTGCAGCTCCGGGTTCGATATCTTCCCCTTGTCGGCTAGCTCCACCAGCCTCCGCTCTGCCCGGCGGACGACGGCCCGCGCCATCGAGAGGGCGGCCTCACCCGGTGTATCCCCGGGAACAATGAATTCCCCGGGCACTTTCACGATCTTGCTCAGTCTCTCGATCTGAGCCTCCAGCCATTTCACTCTTTCGCCGTCGAAGCGGAATCGCCCGGAGCTCTCCGGTGTGGCCGCCACCTCCGCCATCACGTGATACAGGTCGCGCTGCGCCTCCACCAGCAATGCTGCCGAGCCTTCGCCTTGGACCATCGCGCGCGCAAGCCCCATGGCCGCCGACGCCTCGTCCAACGTGCCGACTGCCTCGATGCGGGCATCATGCTTGGGAACCCTGCCCTTGCCCAACAGGCCGGTTGTGCCGTCGTCCCCTCGCCGGGTGAAGAATGACATGGCTCGATTATAATTTCTGTGGAGAGAGATGGATACCCTGCCCTTCGCAGTATCCGGGAGTTCCCGCCGGACCAGCCTCACCGGCAGATCGACATCCTGGCGCACAATAACCCGACCAGTGCTGCCTGCCGCCATACACGTTCGCGCCTCCTGGAGCCGGCCGCCGTGCTGAAGCCCGTCCACACGCGCATCATGCGCCGGGCTCTCGAGGGCAGGTTCAGCTCGCATGCCCTGGCGGTCGTCCTGGAAGCCAACCTGTGGGTCGATTCGATCCCGAACCTGCTCGGTCATGAAGAGTTGCACTTCGACAACAACGCCTTCGAGTGCTCCCGCGCGTACATCGAGCAGCAGCGCGCCACCATACGCCCGTCTTTGGAGCGCGGGCAGCCGAAACCGGCGTGGGAGGCCTTCGGCCGCCTCACCCATACGGCTCAGGATTTCTACGCCCATAGCAACTACGTGGATCTTTGGCTTGCCTGCCAGCGGGATGGCATCGTCCCCTCTGCTTCGGAGATCGATCCGGTCGATGATGCTCTCATCGAGAATCCTTCCCTGCGCTCCGGCAAAATGTACTTTCCTCTTGGCCTCCTGAGCTTTGTTCCGGGGCTGAAGAGATTTGTCATCCCCCGCATGCCCCGCGACTCGCACGCCTGGATGAACCTGGACTCCGAGGCGCGCGGCCCGATGTTCGAATACGCCTTTCACGCCGCCGTCAAGCGGACGCGCTTCGAATTCGACGACGTGGCCCGGACCCTGACTCTGGACCTTTACCGCCTCTTTACCGACTTGCCTTGATGCCGTACGCGGGATTTTGAGCTTGCCATGCACCGTCGGCCCTGCTGGCCGATGAACATCCGATACACGGACCGGAAGTCCGCCTCCACACCGCCCTTGGACCAGCCTCACGAGACTTCCGCAGCCTCCGACCGAAGGAGTGTTACAGTGGCAGCCAGGAAGACCAGGACCTCTTCTTTCGGTTCTCCCGGACGCGCCGGGCACGACGCATCCGCATTCTATTCAGGCCGCCTGTACGAGAGCCAGCCCAAGGCCGATGGCACCGACTACACCGAGAATCCGGTTCCCTCCGAGTACCTCGATTGCATCTTTCATTCGTCCTCCGAGCGCATGGCAGAGCTGCCGGATAACTCCGTCCATCTCATGGTCACCTCTCCGCCCTACAACGTCGGCAAGGACTACGATACCGACCTCACGCTCGAGGACTATCTCGCGTTTCTAAAGCGGGTCTGGGCCGAGACCTACCGCGTTCTGGCGCCGGGCGGCCGCGCGTGTATCAACGTCGCCAACCTCGGCCGCAAGCCCTACATCCCTCTGCACGTCTTTATCATCCGCGACATGCTGGACCTCCGTTTCCTGATGCGCGGCGAGATCATCTGGGACAAGGGAGCCTCCGCCAGCGCTTCCACAGCCTGGGGCTCGTGGCAGTCTGCTGTCAACCCTACGCTGCGCGATGTGCACGAATACATCCTCGTCTTCTCCAAGGGTTCTTTCCAGCGGGGCAAGTTGGAGCCGGAGCCCGGGGCCGCTCCGCGCAGCCGGAGGAATACCATATCGAAGAGCCAGTTTTTGGAATATACGAGATCCGTCTGGGACCTTTCTGCGGCATCCGCCCGGAAGGTCGGCCATCCTGCCCCTTTCCCGGTTGAATTGCCCTCCCGGCTGATCCAGCTCTATACCTTCGAGGACGATGTTGTTCTCGATCCGTTCATGGGCAGCGGTCAGACGGCCCTCGCAGCGCTGGATGCCGGGCGGCGTTATGTGGGCTACGAGATCAATGCGGCCTACTGCCGTCTCGCCCGGAGGCGGATTGCCGAAAGGGTATAATCTTAAAATATGGATCTCAAAACTCAACTCAGCGATGCCATGAAGCAGGCCATGAAGGCCAACGATGACGTGGCCCGCCGCACGACCCGCATGGCGCTGGCTGCCATCAAGCAAACCGAGATCGACAAGCGCACCACTCTCGACGATGCGGCAGTGACCGCACTGCTCCAGAAGGAGATCAAGAATCGCCGGGAGGCCATCGAAGAGGCCCGCAAGGCCGATCGCGCGGACCTGGTGGCGGATAACGAAGCCGAGATCAAAGTGCTGGAGGCCTTCCTGCCGAAGGCCATGAGCCCCGAAGAGCTGCGCGCATTGGCTCAGGCTGCGGTGGCGGAGACCGGCGCCACGTCCCAGAGCGACATGGGTAAGGTGATGAAGGCGCTCATGCCCAGGGTGGCGGGCCGGGCCGCCGGGGATCAGGTGAGCGCCGTGGTGAAGGAACTGCTGACCGGGCAAGCTTAGTCCGGCTGCCCCGGGGATGAGCCCTCGGAAGCCTGGCAGAGCCGGTCCCGAAGTTTGGTCTAGTGTTTCAATCTCCCATATGATTACCGGTCAGGATAGCTCGTTATCCTAAGCGTGGTCAAGTTGGCTTCCGAACCCCGCCCGCGTACGCCGCTGCCTCTCCGCACCCTGCGAGCCTTCATTGTGATCGCGGTGGTCCTGGTGGCTTATGCCGCGCTGGTGCTGCCGCTGAGCCTCCGCGCGCCCGCGCTGCCTCTTCAGGCGGGCGATGTTGCGCCGCGCGATATGCAGGCTCCCCGCAACCTCCAGTTTGTCAGCCAGGTCCGTACGGACGAAGCTCGGGATGCCGCCGAGAAGGCCGTCCTGCCGGTTTACACGGCGCCTGATCCGGGCACTGCACGCAAGCAGATCGACCAGCTCAACGCCGTCCTTCAGGACATCTCTGCTGTCCGGGCCGACACAGTCTCCACGATCGACCAGAAAGAGGCGACTCTGATTGCGCGGACGGACCTCGGTCTGCCTGCTCAGAGCATCTCCCAGATCCTGGAGATGCCGGACGCTCGTTGGAATGCTGTGCAGCAGGAGTCCCTTCGTGTCCTCGAGCAGGTCATGCGCACGCCGGTGCGTGCCGACAACTTGGATTTCGTCAAGAACGATATTGCCTCCCAGGTCAGCCTGACGCTGAACGAGCAGGAAGCGTTGACCGTCACCCAGCTCGTGAGCTCCCATGTCGTCCCGAACAGCCAGTACAGCCAGGACCTGACCACCGGCGCTCAGCAGGCTGCCCGCAGCGCCGTGCAGCCTGTCGTGGTCTCGTACAAGCAGGGTGAGACCATTGTCGCCGGCGGCGACATCATCACGCCTGCCGAGCTGGAGGCCATGCAGCAGTTCGGCCTCATCGAGACCGAACAACCGCTGGAGACCTACCTCGGCGCCGCCGCCATCGTCCTCGCCGGCGCGTTCTTCATCAATCTTTACTACTACCGCCGCCCGCGCATCCCCTTTCTGACAGATGCCCGGAGCCTGCTGATCATCGCCTTCATTTTCCTGGTCTTCATGATCAGCGCCCGTCAGGTGGTCCCCAATCGGACGATCGTGCCCTATGCCTTTCCGCTGCCTGCGGTAGGGCTTCTGCTTGCCACGCTTTTCGGCATGGAGACCGGCATTGTCTTGTCCATCGTGATCTGCGTTCTGGCAAGCTACGGGCTTTCGAACACGGTGATCCTCCTGCCGTACTATCTGGTGCCGACCCTGTGCGGCATCGTGGTGCTTGGTCAGGCCCGGCGCTTCTGGGCGTTCCTGCGCGCCGGTTTTGCGATCGCTCTATCGAGCATCGCCATGATCCTGGCCTTCCGCCTGCCCTATGGCGCGATCGATTGGTTCGGCCTTGCCCAGTTGGTGGGCGCCGCCCTGTTCAGTGGCCTGGCCTCGGCGAGCCTTGCCTTATTGCTCCAATACCTGCTGGCGCAGTTCCTCAGCCTTCCGACCGCCCTCCAGTTGCTGGAGATCTCCCGCCCTGATTTCCCTTTACTGCAAATGTTCCTGCGCAATGCCCCGGGGACCTATCAGCACAGCCTGCAGGTTGCCAACCTCTGCGAGCAGGCCGCGGAAAAGATAGGCGCCGATCCGTTGTTGAGCCGCGTGGGGGCCACGTTCCATGATATCGGCAAGGCCGCCGCCGATCCATCGTTCTTCATCGAGAACCAGGCGCCCGGCAGCATCAACACCCACAGCGACCTCACGCCGGAAAAGGCTGCCTCCCTCATCATCTCGCACGTGACCGACGGCGTCAAGCTCGCGCACAAGTACCGGCTCCCCCGGCGCATCGACGACTTCATCCTGGAGCATCACGGCACGATGTTGACGAGCTACCAGTACAACCAGGCTTTGGAAAGGGCCGGCGGCGAGGCCGGCAAGGTCGACATCGAGAAGTTCCGTTATCCGGGCCCGCGCCCTCGCTCGCGCGAGACCGGCATCCTGATGCTGGCTGACGGCGTCGAAGCCAGGGCCCGTGCGGAAAACCCCGATAGCGAGGAGGGGCTGCACAACGTGGTCCGCGCCGTCGTCGACCGGATTGAAAAGGAGCGCCAGCTCGATAACACGCAACTCACGCTGCACGATCTCAACCTCATCATCGAATCTTTTGTGACCACACTGCGCGGAACCTATCACGCGCGCATCCACTATCCATCCACGGAGTTGCCTGCTGCCGCGCCTGTGGAGACCATGCCGGCCCCTGCGCCGAACAAGCCGGGCAAGTGATTCATATCCGTTCGTCCACCAGGCCGTCGCCGGTCGCCTCCAGGTTGCTCCAGCGTGCGGCGCGCGCCGCTCTTGCCAACCAATCGATGGATGGCGACCTCAGCATCGTGTTGACGGACGACGCGCGGCTCCGGCAGCTGAACCGTGAATACCTCGGTATCGACGCTCCCACCGATGTTCTTTCCTTCCCCGCCTCCGAGACCGATCCGGAGTCCGGCGGCTCCTACCTCGGCGACATCCTGATCTCTGTTCCCCGCGCCCGGCAGCAAGCTGGCGCGGCCGGTCACCCGCTCGCCTCGGAAGTGCAGTTGCTGGTCGTCCACGGCGTCCTGCATCTTCTGGGACACGATCACGCGACCAGTGAAGAAAGATCGCGCATGTGGGCCGCCCAATCCGCCATCCTGGCCTCCCTCGGCCTCGCCGATATCCATCTCACCGAGTCTTGACCTTAGGACTTGACCCATGACACGTGACACATGACACCTGACCTTTGACACCTGACCCTTGGCGCCTGGCACCTGACCCCTTGTACCCCGCACCTCATGCTTTCCTTCTTCTCCTCCCGCTTCCGTTCCTTCACGCACGCCCTGCGCGGTGCCTGGTACGTTATGCGGACGCAGCGAAACGCCTGGATCCATGTCCTCATCACCATCATCGTGGTCGTCGTCGCGTTCTGGCTTCAGATCAGCATCCGCGACTGGGCCGTCATCATCCTTACCATCACCATCGTCTTCGCTGCCGAATTCCTCAATACCGCTGTGGAAGTTGTCGTGGACCTTGCCAGCCCTCAGCAGCATCCGCTTGCCAAAGTTGCCAAGGACGTTGGCGCTGCCGCCGTACTGTTCGCGGCGATGGCCGCCGTGGTCATCGGCCTCCTCATCCTCGGCCCGCCTCTCTGGTCCCGCATGTCTCAGTTCCTTTCCCCTCGCTGATGTTTTCTACTCTCTTCTCTCTACTCTCTTCTGACGACTGAAAACTGTCCACTGATAACTGATAACTGGTAACTGATAACTGACCACTGGAGTCCCCATGCCTTCCTCCTTCCGCTTCGGCACTGTTGGCTCGCCCAGGGGAACGCCCAAGAAACCCGGCGGCTCGGTCGGCGCCATCGAATTCAGCCGGTCGCTTGGCCTTTCCGCATTTGAGCTGGGTTGGGTTCAATCTGTGCGCGTCTCCGAAGAGACCTGTGCGCTGATCAAGGCGGCCTCCGCCACGCATGACATGGCGGTCAGTGTCCACGCCCCGTATTTCATCAACCTCAATGCGAACGATGAAGAGTGGCCCCGGTCGCGCAAGCGTCTCATGGATGCCGCGCATTACGGCGATCTCGCGGGCGCCACCGACATCATCTTCCATCCGGGCTCCTACTTCGCCGCGGACGCAGCCTCGGTCTTGAAGGTTGCCATCCCTCGCCTGAAAGCCTGCGTGGACGAGCTGCGAAAGAACGGCAACAACGTCACGCTGCGGCCCGAGACCATGGGCAAGTCTGCCATGCTTGGCTCGTTCGAGGACACCCTCGAGATGGCCTCGTCCATCGATGGCGTGCTGCCCTGCCTTGACTTTGCGCATCTGCATGCGCGTCCGGGGGACGGCACGATGAACACGTATGATGAATGGTGCTCAGTCCTTCAAGCTTATTCCAAGGCTCTGGGCAGGAAGAACCTCCACAAGCTGCACATCCATCTATCCGGCATTGCTTATGGCCCAAAGGGGGAGAAGGAGCACCTCAAGCTGTCGGAGGCCGATCTCGACTTGAAGGCGTTAATGCGCGCCTTGCATGACTGCGCTGGCGGCGGCCGCATCCTGTGCGAGAGCCCGATCATGGAGGAAGATGCCCTCAATATGAAAAAGGCTTGGCTGAAGGTCAGCGGCGAGAAGGATTCCTGAAACTCAACAATACAAGAATTAGACCACTATACCACTTCGCCCACCTCGGCTGAGTGGTCTAGATTGGTATATCAAATTGGGTAAACTAGGGACTTGATTTTTGTAAAAAACGGCGTACAATGTTTCTAGTTAGCCGTTTTATCCCCCTGATGCACCTGTTTGTAGCAAATCCAACCGAATTGTGCCATTAGTCGTAACTTCGCACAGTGGTAATACCACGAACCACTTTTGTGTTTCTCGAGCCTTGTCGACCGGAAAGCGGGCAAGTGGTTATGAGCGAAGACCTCAACAAGCCCCTCTACGCTCGCATCCAGGAGTACATCGCTGAGTTGATTCTTTCGGGGAAGCTCGCTCCGGATAGCAAGATTCAGTCCGAGCGGGATTTCAGCGACGACCTGGGCGTCAGCCGCATGACGGTTCGGCGCGCCATCACCGAGCTGGTGAACGAGGGCCTGCTGGAGCGCAAGCACGGCTCCGGTACCTACGTTGCCAGGCCCAAGATCACCTACGAGTCGTCAGAGTT
>DATKAF010000094.1:0-5198 GCA_035498395.1 Anaerolineales bacterium | reverse complement strand
TCATGTTGGGCTGGACAACGCCGAGGACGGCCTGTCCGGCGACGATGGCGTCGAAGGCATTGCCGCCCGCCCGCAGCACGTGCTCGGCGGTCAAAGTGGCCTGGGGCATCATGGACGCGGCGGCGAACTGGGTGCCGCGCGCGAGTTGCTTCATGGTCTGGTTGGCACCGCGGAGGGCGGAGTCTAGGCCATCGGGATCGGCTGCGGGGCGTTGGGGCTGCGCGCTCACAATGGCAGCGCACAAGGAGAGGGCGAAGGCGAATTTCGGGAACATCGGGCCTCCTGAATGCAGACAGTATCGCAAAACGGGGAAACCGCTACAAGGAGGGGCCCGCCGATGCCGCCGATGCCGTTAGTCGCGGCGGGCAGGTACGGCCCGCAACTGAGCGTCTTCGAGCGCCTTGGCTTCCCGGTAGGTGTAGATCATGCGGTGCACGACGGTCAGGTTGGACAGAATCGCGATCACCCACAGGACCTGGGCCATGCGGAGGAACAGAGCGCCGATGATGATCAGCACAATCCGCTCGGGACGTTCCAGAAATCCGACCTTGCACTTGGGAATGACGTTTTCGGCACGGGAGCGGGTGTAACTCACCATCACCGAACCGGTCATCACGATGGCGGTGAGCACGATGTAAGGGAAACGGTTGATGCTGGCGTAGTAAACCAGCAGACCCATGTAGAGCGCCAGGTCGGAGTAGCGGTCGAGGACGGAATCGAAGAATCCGCCGAACCGGGTGACCTGGCTGGTGGCGCGCGCCACCCGGCCATCCACCATGTCGAACACGCCGGCGCCGATGACCACCACGGCGGCCCACCGGAAGCTTCCGATGGCAAACAGGCAGGTTGCCCAGATGTTGATCAGGAGCCCGATAAAGGTGAGGACGTTCGGATGGATCTTCGACAACGCGAGCCAGCGAACAATGCGGTCGATGATGGCCCCAAAAAACCTGCCGATCCCGCCTGTAAACGTCATATCATTCTTCGTCGTGGATGGTGGTCAGTTTCAGGATCTCCAGTTCTTTCGTCCCGCCGGGGCTCTGCACCTTGACCTCGTCTCCGACTTCCTTGTTGAGGAGCGCACGGCCGATGGGAGAGGTGGTGGAGATCTTCCCGTTGGCCGCGTCGGCCTCCTCGCTGGTTACCAGATTGTAGGTTACTTCCTCGTCACGGTTCACGTCCAGGACCACAACAGTAGACCCGAGTCCGACTTTGCCGCGCGGAATCTTTGAAAAATCGACCATCGACATCTCGGCCACCCGCTTCTTCAACTGGGACAGCCGCGCGTTGACGAAACCCTGGCGGTCCTTGGCGGCGTGGTACTCCGCATTCTCGCTCAGGTCGCCGTGGGCGCGCGCCTTCAGGATCTCCTTTGGCAGCTCGACGTGCAGTTCGTACTCAAGCGCAGTGATTTCTTCCTGAAGTTTTTTCTTGATGTCGTTCATTCAGAGGGAACAGCCCCAGACCACATTATACCGGAGACGAACCGGCGCTTTGCCTTCAGTTGGAGCGCAGGGCGTCGGCAAGCGCGGGCTGCAGTTGAGAAAAGCGGAACTGGAAGCCAGCGGCTTCGGGCACCTTCGGGAGGACGCGCTGGCTGGCGAGGAGGATCTGGCTCATCTCGCCGAACATCAGCTTCAAGGCGAAGGCGGGTACCGGGAAAATGGCGGGGCGATGCAGGACTCCGGCCAGAGTTCGCGTGAAGTCGGCATTGGTGACGGGGTTGGGAGCGACTCCGTTGAACGGCCCGCGGGCGGCCGGGGTCTCGGCCGCGAAGCGATACATGGCAGCGAGGTCTTCCAGGTGAATCCAACTCATCCAGTGCCGGCCGTCGGCCAGTTTGCCGCCTGCGCCCATGCGGAAGGCGGGCAGCATGCGCTGGAGTGCGCCGCCGCGGGCATCAAGCACGATTCCCGTACGGATCGTCACCA
This sequence comes from Anaerolineales bacterium, assembly GCA_035498395.1. Lineage (GTDB taxonomy): Bacteria > Chloroflexota > Anaerolineae > Anaerolineales > Villigracilaceae > Fen-1038. Next base: position 3,267 of record DATKAF010000094.1, on the reverse strand, counting down.
CGCGAACGCCGAGAGACTCGGCTGCTCGCGCCTCTTTCTCCCAGTCCGCGCAGAGTTCGCCCAGGAAATCCGAGGCGGGGCTTGCGGTTTCGTCAAGCACATCGGCGCCGCGCGAGCCGTAATAACCGACTGCGGACGCGCTGACCAGCACCTGGGGCCGGCGCGAAAGCTCTGCCATGGCGGCGACCAGGTTGCGCGTGCCCGTGACGCGGCTTTCGCGGATGCGGCGTTTGCTGTCCTGGGTCCACCTTTGGGCGACCGGCTCTCCGGCGAGGTGAATCACGGCGTCGGCGTCGCGCAGGCTTTCTTCGGGCGGCCGGCCTTTCACCGGATCCCAGACGCTCAGCTTCACGTTGGGTGGCAGATTGGTGCCCGCGTGCCGGCTGAGGACATGAAGCGTGTGCCCGGCATTGACGAGGTTTTTCAGCAGGCGGCGTCCAATGAGTCCCGAAGCACCGGAGATGGTAATGTTCATCGCTACAATAAGAGTATCTGATGAGGGCCTGGAACCGCGCCAAACTGTTGTGGGGCTATATCACGCGCCGGATCCGGCTCGACTCGCTGCCGGTGGAGTACATCGTGGAGACCACCGCCAAGTGCAACCTGTACTGCCCCATGTGCCCGCGGGAGACGCATCCCCAGCCCAAAAGCGATATGACGGACGAAGTGTTCGAACGTCTTGTGAGCGAGGCGGGAAAAAGCGCGGAGCATATGATGCTCATCGGGCTGGGCGAGCCATTCATGGACCGGCAGATCTTCAAGCGCATCGAATTCTGCCACCGCCACAGCATCTCGACGCTGCTCTCCACCAACGGCACGTTCCTCGACGAGCGCTGCGCCAAGCAGGTGCTGGATTCGCCGCTGGAGCAGATCACGCTCAGCTTCGACGGCGCGCAGAAGGAAACATTCGAGTTTTACCGGAAGGGAGCGAAGTTCGAGAAGGTTCGCGACAACTTCGTACGCTTCGCGCGCATGAAGCACGAGCGCAGCTCGAAGCTGCAAGTCGTGGTGCAGATGGTGAAGATGGAGGGCAACGCGGGCGAGGTGGATGAGTTTCTGCGGTTTTGGGGTGGAATTCCGGGGGTGGATCAACTGCGGATCAAAGCGGACGAGACCAACCTGATGCAGCCGGAGGCCGGGCACACGGGAGACGAGTGGAAGCATCCGTGCCACTATCTATGGCGCGGGCCGATGTACGTGAAGGAGAGCGGTGACGTATACCCCTGCTGCCAGAGCTACATGCTGGACGGCAAACCGGTGGGCACGGTCGGGCAGCAATCGCTGGTGGAGATCTGGAACGCGCCCGCAATGCAGGAGATGCGGCGGCTGCACGCGGCGGGGAGGGGCGGCGAGGTGGATATCTGCTCGCGCTGCTGCACCACGATTCCGCATCCGCTGCTGGTCACCGGGAGCCTGCTGCTGCACGGGCGGACGGTACGGCGATTATTGCCGCTGGTGGAGCGGTTGACGTACTTGTCGAGGCTGCCGAGGCGGTTGCTGAAGCCGCCAGGACAGGTCGGGAACCTGCCCCACGGGTCAATGCAGGAGGATTCCTACGTACGCGAGGGTCAGGCCGACGATCAGCACCACCGTCACCCATGAAACCACGTTAAACCAGCGGGGGTTGATCCACTCGCCCATCAGGTCGCGCTTGTTGATCAGCAGGATCATGAAGATCAGAATGAACGGCAGCAGCATGCCGTTGAGAACTTGCGACCAGAGAATCATCCGGACCAGCGGGAATTGGGGGATCAGGACGACACCAGCTCCCACTACGATCAGCAAGGTATAGAGGGAGTAAAAGATCGGAGCTTCGCGAATTCGCTTGCTCACGCCGCTTTCAAATCCCATGCCTTCACAGACGGTGTAGGCAGTAGACAGCGGCAGGATGCAGGCCGCGAAGATGGAAGCGTTAAAGAGGCCCGCGCTGAATAGCAGGAAGGCATATTGCCCGAAGGGCTTCAGCGCCTGCGCGGCTTCGGCGGCGTCCTGAAGCTCCCTGGGCTTGACGCTCCAGATTGCGCCGGCGCAGGCCACGATGATAAAGAACGCGATCACCGACGTCATGAAGCAGCCCACGATGACCTCGATGCGCGACTCAGCGTACTCCTTGGCGGTAATGCCCTTCTCCACTACCGCCGCCTGTAGATAGAACTGCATCCAGGGGGCGATGGTCGTGCCCACCATACCAATGACCATGTAGATGTACGACGGCTCCAGCATGAGCACCGGGCGGACGCTGTAGATCGCGGCTTCCTTCCAGTCAGGCTTGACCAGAAACCCGGATATGACATAAGTTACGTAAAATACGCAGGCGAACAGGAAGATCTTTTCGACGCTTTCGTAGGTTCCCTGGACCACCAGCAGCCAGACCGCGATTGCCGCCAGCGGGACGGTGATGTAACGGCTGATGTGAAACAGCTCGAGCGAGCTGGCCACGCCGGCGAACTCCGACATGACGTTGGTGAGATTCACCAGCACCAGAAACGCCATCATGAGGAACGTGATGCGCAGGCCGAACTCCTCGCGGATGAGGTCGGAGAGGCCCTTGCCCGTGACCGCGCCCATCCGGGAGCACATTTCCTGGGTGATCACGAGCAACAAGGTGATGGGCAGGAGGGTCCAGAGAGGAAGATAGCCGAACTGAGAGCCCGCGGCGGAATACGTGTAGATGCCGCCGGAGTCGTTATCGACGACGGCGGTGATGAAGCCTGGGCCGATGACGGCAAAGAACACCGCGAGGTGGTAGCGAAAACGGCTCAGGACTTGACGCATCCGTCACTTCTGCCTCAGCACGGAAATGATATCGTCGGCCGTAATGACGCCGGCGAGTTTGCTGTCTTCATCCACCACGGGCAAAGTCAGCAGGTTGTATTTATCGAATAGTTCGGTGACGCGGTGCTGCTTCTCATCCACGCGGACCTGGATCATGGTTTCGGCGGCGAGATCCTTCAGCCGGGCATCGCCCGCGGCAACGAAGAGGCGGGCGAGCGGAATGGCGGCGGACAGCTTCTCCTCCTCGTCCACAAGGAAAAGCGTGTTCAGTCCATCGAGCAGGTCTTCGTTACCCTTTAGCGCAGCGATCGCATCGCCCACGTTGGCGTTTTCGTGCAGCGCGACGAACTCGGTGTTCATCATGCCGCCCGCGGTGTCTTCCTCGAATTCCAGCAGTTCTTCCACCTCGGTCTTGTCCGGGGTATCCATCTCTTCCAGGATTTCTTCGCTTGCCTCCTCCTCCAGCTCCGAGAGAAGATCCGCAGCCTCGTC
>DATKAF010000093.1:0-2878 GCA_035498395.1 Anaerolineales bacterium | reverse complement strand
CCAGCATCTGGCGAAGCGATATCGGGTGCTTCACAATTCGTTGCTTTGCTTTCTGCAAAACTCTCCACGCAAGGATCGTGGCAGCAATTCCGCGATCTGCTGCATGATATACGCTGCCGCCAGCCGGTCAGCGAGGTGCGTATTCATCCGGGATGGAAGCGGCAGCTCATACGGCGCGCCGAACCTCATTGTGAGCCTACCCTCACACTCATAGACGCCAACCGGCACGAACCGCAGGCCTGCCCTGGCGAGCAGCACGCAGAAACGGCCGAGACCCGATGGCGGCATCGACAACTGCCCGCCGGGCTGATCTCCTCCCTCAGGCGCCAGCCCGATCACAACCTCCGGCGTGCGCGCTACATGGCGCAGGATGGCCATGACCGCTGCCGCACGAGCTGCCACGTCGCCAGATCGCGGCGGCATGGGCGGCATCGTGGAAAAGCCATAGACCTGTGCGAGCCTGCCAAGGATCACACGCGAGGCCTGCGCAGCAATGGCCGCGTACCACCGGCCTGGAAACGTCAATTCTGCGGTCATAACCCAGTGTACTTCTCGCGGCACGCTGGCGATCAGCGCCAGCGCCGTCCACTGGGAAGCGTAGCCGGGCCGGGAGTAGTGATTGGGGGTGATCGCGTAGGAACCTTCCGGAGGGATGCACTCGGCGCCGAGCATGCGCAATGGGGGCTGTAGCGCCGCGATACACGCCCGCGCGTCCCCGGCGAAGCTGCGCCGACGCTTCAGAATCCCGTCCCGTATCAAGCCGAGGACCGTGACTGCCGGATAGAGATACCGGGGTTGCATTTTCCGCGTGCTAGCGCCGGGAGCGCCTTACTTCGTCAGATCGCGGGCGGTGGTTTCCATGATCGCGAGCACCTCGGCGACCCGGCCGGAGGGCGTGTTCGATTGGAACATGGCATTGAACCCGTCGCCGATCATGGTCCGTACCGTGCGCCAGGTGGCAAGCTGCGGCTCCATCTCTGCCGACGGGAGCAGGCTCACCGCCTCGGCCCATTGCGGGTGGCTCTTCTGGTAATCTCCGAGCAAAGCCAGCGCCGAGTCGCGCAGCGGGAGCATGCCCTCCACCTCGACCCATTTTTTCTGGTTCTCCGGCGAGAGCAGCCAGCGCACAAAGAGCCACGAGGCCAGTTGCTGCTCGGGCGAGGACTTCAAGATCACATACGATGAGCCATAGGTCTCGAGGCTTGACCCGCTGTCGCCCGGGAAGGCCAGCGCCGTCCATTCGTCGGTGTTATCGGCGGCAGCCATCGCGCGCGAGTAATCCGGGAGGCCCTCCAGCGCGGCGGTTGCGAACAAGGCCTTGCGGGCGGCAAACACGGCCGCCGGGTCGGCGCCGGGCTGCGCCACCCACGCACAGCCGTCATCATAGAGCTTCTTGACGAACGTGAGCGCGGTCAGGTTCTTCGGTGTCAGGAAGCGGTAGCTCGCTCCATCCAGGATGCCTCCGCCGAAGGCGCTCATCCACGATACGAACGTGGTCGCGTTCGTATCCACCAGCCACCCGCCCTGGCCGTCATCCTTTCGATCGGTGTTCTTCAACATCGTCTGGTGCGCGGCACAGGCCTGCTGCCGGAAATCGCTGGCGGTTTTCGGCGCGGATAGATAGCCCAGCTCGCGGGCCCAGCTCTCGTTGTAGAGCATGAAGCGGGCGGTACGCTCCGCCGGGACTCCCACGCGTTTCTGTCCGATCGTGTCCTGCGACCAGAACACCGGTGGAAAATCGCGCACCTCCTCATCGCTGAAGCCGTACTTGGGGTCATTCACGTAACGGGTCAGGTCAACGACTTGGCCGCTCGTATCCCAGCCGAAGGCATGCTCAGGGAATGCGATCACAAGCTGCGGGCGCGCCGGGGTTGGAAGCGCGGCTGTCACATTGTTATACAACTCGGTGTAGTTGCTTTGGCTGGTCGTCTCGACCGTGATCCCCCACGGGTTGGTCTTGTTGAACTCATCCACCTGCGATTCGAACAGGTTGGCATCTACGCCGAACCACGGCATCCATACCTCGACCTTGACGCCCTTCAGCGCTTCCTCCGGGATGCCGATGTTGGATGAAGCGGGGATCGTGGAGGTTGCGTGGGGCGTAAGGGGTGCGCGTGTGGAGGTCGGGCTCGGCGTCAGCGCATGCGGCGCGGGCTGGCATGCGACCGACAGGGTGGCTAGGAACGCGGCCAGGAGCAGCAACGGCAGGCTGCGGGCATGAGTCATACGCCGTAGAAGACGGAGAAGGGGACAGGACTGAATGTCACGATGAAGATCAGGATCGTTATGGCTGCGATGACCAATCGCAGCGGGTCCAGCTGTGTGATCTGATCGAGCGGCTCCGCGTGGACGCGCCCAAGCCATAGCAGCAGGACTGCCCAGATCCACCACCCCGTCCAGAACAGTCCGAGGATAGCCAGCATCATCAAGATAAATGGGAAGGCCTTGGCAGCCTTGTCGCCGAACCACGAATAGACGACGTGCCCTCCATCGAGCGTTCCGGCGGGGATCAGGTTCAGTGCGGTGACGAGCAAGCCGGCCCAACCCGCGAACGCCACCGGATGGATGAAGACATCGATCGCGCCGACGGGGATTGGGCGCCCCGTGAAGAAGTAGCGCAGCCAGTACCCGAACGCCGTGGTACCCGCGCCGAACGAGGCGGGCGCCGGCAGAAGCCTGCCGAACGTCACAAGCTTGGCAAGCAGGTACAGGAGCGAGTTGCCTTCCATTTCCACTATGCCGCCCACGGGGCGGACCACGTCGAGGTGTGAGAGCGATAATCCCAGGAAGAGGATCGGGATGGCGACCACCACGCCTGCCAACGGTCCCGCCACGCCGATATCGAACAGGACGCGCTTGTTCTTCGGCGTGCCCTGCA
>DATKAF010000092.1:0-5979 GCA_035498395.1 Anaerolineales bacterium | reverse complement strand
CATTTTCCTTCACCGTATGTTAACTGCGCCTTAAAAGATGTGCCAAAAGTGGGCCCACCTGCAGGGATTCGAACCTACGACCAAGCGATTGTGAATCGCAGGCTACCATCTGCATTCTACCTCCTCGAGTGCCTAAGCATGCTGCCTCACCCAATACAGTACCATTACAGCCTCCCCTTCCTTCAGCCGCTCCGGTATGCTCAGCGGCCGGGCGTTTTTCTGGCCTGAATGAAAGACCATCTCTAAGCGAGAACATCGCTCAGTGTGCCTACACGAAGACCTCCTAAATCATCTTTCTTTCTTAAGTTTCTCCTGCATCTTTCCAGGTATTTTCCCCATTACTATCTTTCTTTCTTTCTCCCCCCTTAAGGGGGAGAAAGAAAGAAAGATGGGCTAGTCTTTACTTTCTTCCCGATCGTTCAGGATATACCAGGCCCTCCTGTCATTCGGTGGAGTTCCGGTGGAGGTTCTCTTGACGAGACCTTCGTCACGCAGCTTGTAAAGTGCCACCAACGCCGCCTTGGAAGTGCAGCCTTCGGCGTTCTCCAGAATGTCCTGCATGGGGCTGGCGCCGTTCTCTTCCAGGTAGTGCAGCACGTACCCCCGCGAGCCGCTCCCCTCCTCCTCCTTCTTCGGCGCGCACTCCTCCAGGTAGAACTGCTTGTCGCCCACCCAGACGGCCCGCGCCGCCCAGCTCCGGGCCGCCCCGTCGCGGTTCTTCTCGGTCGTGAAGGATACGTAGTCGCTGCCATTCTCCGAGCGCATGTGGATGAACAGGTCCGCCGCAGCCTTGATGACCGACGAGCCGCGGTACTTCTCCTGCGCCTTGTTGGGGTGATGGATCACGACCATCGCCGCCCCGGTTTCCTCCGCGATCTGCCGCAGGGCGGTCATGACCGGCTGCATATCCTTCTTGCTGTTCTCGTCCCCGCTCACGATCGCGGAAAAGCTGTCGATGACCACCAGCACGATCTCCTCCCGCTTGATGATCTCCTTCAGCCAGGCCACATCGCGCGGATCATCCAGGTGGAACCCGGCCAGGCTGGTGTATTGCATCGGGAGCGACTCGTCCGCCAGGGAGGCGCGCAGCGTCATCCCGAGCCGCTTCAGGAGACGGGCCTCCCCGGACTCTTCGTCGATGAAAAGCACCGGGCCTTGCACCGTCTCGTAGCCGCACCAGGGCTTGCCGGCTGCCACGCAGGTCTCCAGCGAGAGCGTGGAGTAGGTCTTCTTGCTGCCCGGCTCGCCGTAGATCACCCCCACGCTGCCGCGCGGCAGCAGACCTTTGACGACCCACTCGGTCGGCGGCTGGGGCTCCAGAGCCTTGGCCGCGCTCTGCAACTGGAAGCGCGGGTTCCGCCCCCGGCCGACATCGGCGAACGACAGGCGCGGGTCGAAGAGGCGCGTCACCTCCTGGTTGAGGCGGATCAGCTCCTTCCGCCGGTTGCTGCGGTCGCGGATCACCTCCTGGTATGTGTCCATGGACCAGCTGTGGCCCAGTTCGGCTTCCAGCTCGGTGAGCGTCGCCAGCCAGTTGACATCGGGCAGCGGGTTGTCCTGGAGCCGCAGCAGGAGGACGCTAATGTCGATCCGCTTGCCCTCCGCGCCCAGTTCCTTCATGGCCCGGTACACTTCGCGGTAACGGTGGTTCTCGAACTCCTCCGGCTCGACGTAGGCCTGGTCGATGCACAGCGGGTCGATCAGCAGCGCGTTGAGCAGGTCCTTGCAGGCCTGGTCGGACGAGAGGTTTTCGAGGTACGGCGGATCGGAGAAGGCTTGTTGCGGTTCTTCCGGCATAGGAATGGCTCCCAGGAGAAGTATTCGTATGCCATCAGTCTATAGAACATTTGTTCTATAGTCAAGCGCGCGTATTTCCACTGCTTATATAGCGTTGTACCGCTTACACTCTTCCCTACGATTCCCTTAAAAGTGAGCTATCAGCGAGCGGCTATCAGCGTTCAGCCAAGCGCATGCGACCGGGGATGAACGGAGATGAACAAGATACGCTCACCACGAACGGGCGTTTTGTCTTCCGTTGTGTGCGCCTGGTGTTCCCCGTTCGGACCGCCGATCCAGGCGACCACGTGATTTGCTTGGCAAATCAGGCGAACGGGCTTCGTGGTCAGATGTTCTTCCTTCATGTCCATCTCTGCGATTCGCTAGGCAGATCGTAAACCTCTTCCCCGCCCGTACCTTTCTTGCTCATTCAGCGTAGAATCTTGTTGGGTGCTACCCTCGCTGCCCCTGAATCAGCAAGCAACCGGAGGATGTCTCATGAATCGAAAAGTCCTTTTCGGCATGACGGCTCTTGTGCTGGCCGCCCTGGCCTGCCAGACACTGACCAGTGGCATGAGCCAGGTCGTTGGAAGCGGTCACGCGGCGAGCGAGACGCGCACGGTGCCAGCCTTCGACTCGGTCGAGCTGGCCGGTTCGGCCGATGTCAACATCATCCTCGCCGACTCCCCATCCGTGAACGTCGAAGCGGATGACAACATCCTGCCGCTGGTGGAGACCGTCGTTAACAATGGCAAGCTGGTCATTCGCACCAAGCCGCTGACGAACATCGTACCGACCAATAAGATCGTCGTGACGATCGCCATGAAGTCGCTCAAGGACCTGACGCTGAGCGGGTCGGGCAACATCAATGTCGGGGCCATGACCGGGCCTGAACTCACCGTCGATGTGTCTGGCTCGGGCAACGTCACAGTGGAAGGCACGGTCGATAACTTGACGGTGGACCTGTCCGGCTCCGGGAACGTCAATGCCAATAATCTGAAAGCCAAGTCCGCCAAGGTCGGCGTCTCCGGCTCGGGCGATGTCAAGGTCAATGTAAGCGATACCCTGGATGCAAGCATTTCCGGCTCGGGGAATATTCGCTACGAAGGCAATCCAGCCCAGGTGAACAAGAGCGTCACCGGCTCCGGGACGATCAACCCGTAGGGCGATTTACGATTGACGATTGGCCCTACCCCGTCCCTCCCCGTATGCCAAGAAGATAATCCTTAGTTCGACATCATCTCATTGGCATCTGGGGAGGGTGCCGCGCCGAAGGTCCCCGAAGCGAAGCGTAGGGGGCAGCGGCGGGTAGGGCTGCTGAAAGCTGACCGCTCCCTAGATATCCCTCTTCTGGAACACCCGCACCGCGATGTAGAACGCAAAGCACATATACAGGACGGAATACGCGATCATCAGCGGGCTTGGCACCGACACCGTGCCGAACGGCGACGCGTCCAGCACGCTCGCCAGCGGGGTCTGCATCTCGTACGCCGCCCTCCGCCACAGCGATTCGCTCGGGCTGATCAGGCTGGCGATGATGCCCACCTTGACGGCGGTCGAGTTCTGGAGCACCGCGCCGATCTGCTCGATCCAGCCGCCGATGAACGCCAGCCCGTACATGCCGAATACGATCGCGCCGGTCGCCAGGGCCGAGAGGCCGCTGGAGCACGCCATCGAGATGGTCATGATGAGCAGCGCTTCCATGTAGATGAGCAGCAAGCCCGCCAGCAAGTTGTTCGGCGCGTACCCCGATTGGATATACACGCTCAGCACCGTCCCGCCGCCCATCAGCAGGAAATAGACGCCGAGCAGGAACGCGAAGCCGAGCCACTTGCCGACGATCACGTCCGAGCGCCGGATGGGCTTGGTGATGACGGTCTGGATCGTGCCCGAGCTGATGTCGCCCGCCAGCGTGTCGGCCGCCAGCAGCGCGGCCATCGCCACGCACAGGAACGTCACCGCGTAGAGCCCCGCCAGCAGCAGCGTGTTGGAGGCTTCGGTCCGCGCGATGTTCGCCAAGGTCTGGCGGCTTGGGTCGGTCAGCGCCTGCTGTTCGACGAAATGCACCTGCCCGATGATGAAGTGGAAGCCGATGGAGTAGATCACGATGAAGGCTGCGCCGAGCAGCAGCCCGGTCAGGACGATGCGGCGGCGGATGGCCTCCCGGAACGTCATGCTGGCCAGCACCCCGATGCTTCTCACAACCCGCCGTCCTTCCCGACCGTCTCGATGAAGATCTCCTCCAGGGAGGCGCGCTGCGGGTTGATGGCGTGCACCTCCACGCCGCAGCCGACAAGATAGCGCGTGATCTCCGGCACGGCGGCCTCCGAGTTCAGCGTCAGGCTGACCGTCTCCCCGTCGAGGCGCACATCGCTCCCCCATTGGGAGAGACCGGCGACCACATCCGGCGTGAGCCCGCCCCCGCGCACTTGCAGACTGGTCTGCCCGCGGTCCAGCGCGGCCAGCTCCAGCGTGCGGATGACCTCCCCATGCCGGATGAAGGCCACGCGCTCGCACGTCACTTCGATCTCACTCAGCAGGTGCGAGTTGAGGAAGACGCACGTGCCTGCGGCGCGCAGCTCGTGGATGATGTCGCGCACGAGCCGCCGCCCGACCGGGTCCAGCCCGGAGGTCGGCTCATCGAGGAACACCAGCGCGGGACGGTTGAGCAGGGCCTGTGCCAGCCCGATGCGCTGCAACATGCCCTTGGAGTACGTCCGCAGGTACTTGCCGCGATGCGGAGAAAGCCCGACCCTGTCCAGCAGCTCGTCGCTGCGCCTGTGCAGGTCGTGCGGGTCCATGCCGTGCAGGCGGCCGTGCAGTTCAAGGAACTCCTGCCCGGTAAGCCAGTCCTGGAAGCGGAAGTGCTCCGGCAGGAAGCCCATGCGGCTGCGGCTGAGGCGGTCGCCGAGAGGCGCGCCCAGCAGGGTTGCGCTGCCCGACGTCGGCGCGACGAGACCGAGCAGCATCTTGATGGAGGTGGTCTTGCCCGCGCCGTTCGGTCCCAGGAATCCGAACACCTCGCCCTGCCGGACTTGCAGGGTGAGGCCCTTGACGGCTGTCTGCTCGCCGAACAGCTTGCGCAGCTCGTGCGTTTCTATGGCGAGTGCTTCAGGCATGTGGTGATTCTAATGGGGAATGGACGATCTCGGCCCCTCCGACCCGCTGAAGCGGGATCTCCGCTTCGCTCCGGCCTGCGGCACCCCACGGGGGCGCTTCGCGGCCTCCCCCAAATTCCTGTTGTACTCTGCGCATCTTGCGGACCGATCGCATCACCGTACCGTGGAGCGATGCGATTGCGCTCGGTGGGAATTTGGGGGAGCCTGGGAGGGGGTCGATATTCCTACTTGAGCGAGTTCGCCATGTCGATGGCTTGCTGCGAGTCGCTGCCCAGCCCGCCGATGGAGTACACGACGCCGTCCTTGATCCAGATCAGGACATACTGTGGCGCATCGTCCGAGGGCCGCTGGATGAGCGTGCCGTTCACGCCGTCAACCTGCACCTGCTCGTACGTCGCGGCGTTCTTGGGGATCGGGACGACCAGCGTCGATTGCCAGTCCACGCTGTCGGTGAAGGCCTTGGCCTGCTCCTCACTCATGCCGGTGAACTCAAGCCCGATCTGCGCGAGCTGCGCGACGTCCACGCTGGCCGGGGCATTCACGCTCGGGCTGGGGATCTCGGAGAGGATCACGCAATCGGCAAAGCGCCGGCCGCGCGAACCCTGGCCCATCGATTCATCCGCTTTCGGATCGGGGCACGTGCCGTATTCGACCATGGCGGAGGCGGGCACTTTCACCGAGATGACCGCGCCGTCAATGTCCTGCGGGAGCACCAGGTCCTTGCGCCCCGATTCGTCCAACAGGGCCTGCGCCTTTGCGCGGTCCACCTTGAAGTCGAAGGCTGTGCCATCCTGCACCACGATGCGGGAGGCGTCCTTGCCCGCCGCGACGCGCACGTCGAAGCCGGCTTTCTGGCTGGCAGCCGCAGCGTCCGGGACGGTCACCGGATCGCCGGGTTTCTTATCCATCGTAATGGAGCTGGATATCAACTGGCTCATCTGGCTGCCGAGGGCGTCGTTGCCCGTCAGGTCTTGCAAGCCGGTAAAGTCCACGGGTACGACCGTGACCTGCTCGACGCGGAACAGGTTGAGCAACTCGTCCGCCCAGGCGCGCGTGGCGGGGATCGAGACGATCAATGCGATCG
>DATKAF010000091.1:0-5485 GCA_035498395.1 Anaerolineales bacterium | reverse complement strand
GGCTGGCGAGTCCGCGAGCTGAATTGTAGCCCGTAAATCGTCCCCTTATGGACTCCGGAGGAGAGGAAAAAGTTTCAGGGAGGTACGCTCACCTGCGGCCCTGCCTCCGCTGCCCCCCTCCGCTCCCTTCGGGGGTCTTCGACGCTCCGGCATGCTTCGCGATCCCCTAAAAGGGAGGGGAGTCCGCGAGCACTGCAGTGGCCCTCCGGGCCACCGGGCGCAGGGTCTTGCGCCCCTGCGATTGGGCGGAAGGGGGAAACCTGCTGTCGCTTCATCGGCCGAGTCGTGATGCCCTACCCTGCCCTCCCCAAATGCTTTCCAGCCGGATAGGAATTCCAACCAAGTAAGTGCTCGGAATCTCGGTGCGCCAATACAGCATGTTGGCATTTAGGAAGGATAACCGAAGGCCGCAGAGCGATGGAACCAAAGCGCCCAACGCCTGCGACAACGGCAGAGATCGTGCGTGCCTCAACCGGCGCTGGTCTCATCGTGCAGCTTGCGGATCTCCTCTTGCCAGATCCTCGTAAAGCCCTCCAGGAACTCGATGATGATCTCCAGCTCTCTTTCCGAACGGGTCGCCAACAGATCGTCCTGCGCCTTCCGCACCGGCGCGAACCACTGGCGCATCTTGCCCGCGGCGGCTTTCACCAGCACGACCCGCGTTCCACGGCGATCGCTGGGATTCGGCTGCCGCTCGATCAGGCCGGCATTTTCCAGTCGATCGAGCATGGCGGTCGTCGCCCCCGACGTGAGCCCGGTATTCGCCGCGAGCTCAGACGGACTGGCGGCACCCTTGCTGACCAGCATCCGTAGGCACTCCATATCGGTCACGCCCACGCCCATACGTGCCGCGATGGCGTTACGCAGCAGGGTCATGTGGATACCGTACTGAGCGACCGCCTCACGGGCCCGCTCTTGCATGCGAGTTTTTGGGGAATTTGCCATAGCGCCACCTCTTGACAATATCTTTATGATCAAGTATCTTTATTATATAACTAAATACCCCAACTGTCAAGAGAAGGAGTCTTAGATGAGCGCTGCAACGAAAACCCAGAAGAAGTCCCAGAAGGCCGCGACAAAGAGCAAGAGCGTGCTGTCGGCGGAAGAGCTGGCAGCCATGAAGGCGACGATCAAAGAGAGGAAAATGGCTGCGAACAAGGAAGAGGGCGAGCAAGCGGCCCTGGCTGCGATCGCCGCCATGAAGGAACCGGACCGGTCGAAGGCGAAGCGGGTGCATGCCCTGATCCAGGCGAACGCGCCCGGGCTCTCGGCGAAGACGTGGTATGGAATGCCCGCCTATGCCGACGCAGAGGGCAAGGTGGTGTGCTTCTTCCAGGCCGCGGAGAAGTTCAAGTATCGCTATCCCACGCTTGGCTTCCAGGATGCCGCCCACCTGGATGACGGCGGCATGTGGCCCGTGGCTTTCGCGCTACAGGAGCTGAACGCTGCGAATGAAGAGCGCATTGCCGCGCTGCTGAAGCGGGCGGTGAGCGGCTGAAGAACCGCATGGAATGCCCTACATTGCCCTCACGCGTAGCCCTCACTCCCGGCCCCTCCTCCGCTGCGCTCCGGAGTGCTACGCGATCCCCCGAGAGGGAGGGGTGTCAGCGAGATTTCTGACAATCTAATCTATTGACGGAACGGTGCCGCGCGGCAGTTTCGGGTCGCCTTCGCCCTTTCCGCCGGTCCATTTCCAGTTGCGGACTTCGGGCAAATCTTCGCCGTGCACCGTGATGTATTGTTTATGCTCCAACAGCTTGTCACGCAGGTACTGCTTGGCATAGGCGGCATGTGATTCAAGTTGCGGCACGCGATCGATCACATCGTTGACCAGGTGGAAGCGGTCGAGCTGGTTCAGCACGACCATGTCAAACGGCGTGGTGGTGGTGCCTTCCTCCTTGAAGCCGCGCACATGCATCCGATCGTGATTCTTCCGGCGGTAGGTGAGCTGATGGATGAGCAACGGATAGCCATGAAAGGCAAAGATGATCGGCTTGTCGACCGTGAAGAGGGCATCGAAATCCTGATCGCTCATGCCATGTGGGTGTTCCGTCTGCGGCTGCAGCGCCATAAGGTCCACAACATTCACGACACGCACCTTCAGCTGCGGGAAGAGCTGCCGCAGCAAGTCAACCGCCGCCAGGGTTTCGAGCGTGGGCACATCGCCGCAGCATGCCATGACCACATCCGGGTCACCGCCCTCGTCGTTGCTGGCCCATTCCCAGATGCCGAGACCGGCCGTGCAGTGCTTGATGGCGGAGTCCATATCGAGCCACTGGAGCTCGGGCTGCTTGCCCGCCACGATCACGTTGACGTAGTTCCGGCTGCGCAGGCAGTGGTCGGTGACGGAGAGCAGGGTGTTGGCGTCTGGCGGGAGATAGACGCGCACGACGGCTGCTTTCTTGTTGACGACCACGTCGAGGAAGCCGGGGTCCTGGTGGCTGAAGCCGTTGTGGTCCTGACGCCAGACGTGGGAGGAGAGCAGGTAGTTCAACGAGGCGATGGGACGCCGCCACGGGATGCGACGCGTGACCTCCAACCACTTGGCGTGCTGGTTGAACATCGAATCGATGATGTGGATAAAGGCCTCGTAGCAGGAGAAGAAGCCGTGGCGGCCGGTGAGCAGGTAGCCTTCGAGCCAGCCTTCGCACTGGTGCTCGCTGAGCATCTGCATTACGCGGCCATCGGGGCCGAGCGACATATCGGTCGGCTCAAGCTCGGAGACGCTGTTGCGGTCGGTGACCTCGAAGACGGCGTCCCAGCGATTGGAGGCAAGCTCGTCGGGGCTGACGATGCGGAAGTTGCGGGCATCCATGTTGAGCTTCATCACATCGCGGATGTAGCTGCCTTGGACGCGAGTGCTTTCCGCAGATGTCGAGCCGGGTGCATCAAACTTGACGGCGTAGTCGCGAAAATCGGGCAGGTGAAGGTCGCGCAGGAGGATGCCGCCATTGGCATGGGGATTGGCACCCATGCGGCGGTCGCCGACCGGGGCAAGCTCGGCCAACTCTGGAATGAGCCTGCCGTTCCGGTCGAAGAGCTGGTCCGGATGGTAGCTCCGCATCCAATCCTCGAGCATCTTCAGCCGCTCGGGGTGGGCGGCGAATTCGCCGATAGGGACCTGATGGGCGCGCCAGGTGCCCTCGACCGGCTTGCCATCCAGCTCCTTTGGGCCGGTCCAGCCCTTGGGCGAGCGCAAGATGATCATCGGCCAGCGCGGGCGACCGCGAAAGCCGTGAGCGCGCGCGTCGTCCCGGATGCCATGGATCTCCGCGACGACCGTGTCCAGCGTGGCAGCCATGAGCTGATGCATCTCTTCCGGCTCGGAGCCCTCCACGAAGTAGGGCACGTAGCCATAGCCGAGGAAGAGTGACTCCAACTCCTCACGGGGGATGCGGGCGAGCACAGTGGGCCCGGAAATCTCGTAGCCGTTCAGATGCAGGATGGGCAGGACGGCTCCGTCATGGACGGGATTGAGGAACTTATTCGAGTGCCAACTGGTAGCCATCGGGCCGGTCTCGGCCTCGCCATCGCCGACCACACAGGCCACGATGAGATTTGGGTTATCGAAGGCAGCGCCGAAGGAGTGTGACAGCGAATAGCCAAGCTCGCCGCCTTCATTGATGGAGCCGGGCGTCTCGGGCGCGTCGTGACTGGGGATGCCGCCGGGGAACGAGAACTGGGTGAACAGTTTCTTCATGCCCTGCTCGTCCTGCGAGACTTCGGGATAGAGCTCGCTGTACGTGCCCTCCAGGTAGGTGTTGGCGACTATGCCGGGGCCGCCATGACCCGGGCCGCAGACGTAGATCATGTCCAGGTCGTACTGCATGATGATGCGGTTGATGTGGACGTAGATGAAGTTCAGGCCTGGGGTCGTGCCCCAATGACCGAGCAGGCGCGGCTTGATCTGCTCCAGCGCCAGAGGCTGGCGGAGCAGGGGGTTGTCATAGAGGTAGATCTGCCCCACGGAGAGATAGTTGGCGGCGCTCCAGTAGGCGTTCATCTTGCGCAGGAGATCGGGCGCGAGGGGCCTGTCGGTGATGCCGGCTTTCTTTGCTGTGATCATGAGTCCGCCTTTCTGCCTGATGTTGACGATAAGCGGTAGACGATCTTGGCGATCATCACCTCTTCATCGGTGTGCATGACGCGGACAGCGACGCGTGCGCCCGGCGAGGAGATCAGCGCCGCGCTGGCTGCGTTCTGCTGCTCGTCGATCTCCACCCCCAGGAACTCCAGACCTGCGCACACACGCGAGCGAACCACGGGGGCGTTCTCGCCGATGCCGCCGGAGAAGACCAACGTATCGAGGCCCCCGAGGGCAGCCGAGAACGAGCCGATCCACTTCTTGACTTGATAGCAGAACACGGCAACAGCCTCGGCGGCGCGAACATCGGAGGCCTCGCGCTTCAGCAGCTCGGACATATCGGAGGTGGTCTCGGAGATGCCGAGCAGGCCGGACTCAAAATTGACCATGTGATTGAACTTGCGGGAGTCGACGTGCTCAACGCGGTTGAGATACCAGACGAGGCCGGGGTCGAGGTCGCCGGAGCGCGAGCTCATCGGGAAGCCGGCGGTGGGAGTGAATGCCATGGAGGTATCGACCGGGTGACCGTCCCTGACGGCGGCCATGCTGGCGCCGCTGCCAAGGTGAGCCAGGATGATGCGGCCCTGCGCGGCTTCACGGCTCGCGACGCGGGCAAGCTCTTCCATGAGGTACGCATAGGAGAGACCGTGGAACCCATAGCGATGAACACCGCGGGCATCGAAGCGGCGGGGGATGGGCAGGAGATGCGCGACGCGCGGCAGGTCGCGGTGGAAGGCCGTATCGAAGCAGGCGATCTGCGGGAGGTCCGGGAAGCGGCGAAAGAAGGCTTCGGTGAGCTGAATCTCCTCCGGCAAGTGCTCGGGGTCGAAGGGCTCGAGGTCGTGCAAGTCCTCGACCATCTGATGGGTGATGCGCTGGTGGTCGGTATATTTCGGCCCGCCATGCACGACGCGATGCCCGACCGCGGAGAGCTCGTTGCGGCCGATGCGGTCTTCGAGCCAGTCCATGAGGGCATTGACGGCGGCGCGATGGTCCGGGGCGGAGACCGGGCGGGTGAAGTTGTCGCTCGATTCGCGGCCCTTAGCGCGCATGCTGGCCGAATCGGAGCCGATGCCTTCGATGCGGCCATCGAGGAGGCGCTCCAGGCTGCCCTCGGCCTGGAAGAGGGCGAACTTGATGCTGGACGAGCCGCCGTTGACGGTGAGAATGCAGGGGGAGGAGGCGTTCATGGGGTGATCCGAGGGAAGCCTATGCTGCCAGCATAAACGATTTCCGGAGGGCGGTAATATTGCAGTATATCGCTGCCGCAGAGTTATTGTATTAAAACGGCCGTTAGAGTCTGCAGGTGTGCCAACCGCCTCAGGCACGGCTTTACTCCATCCCGAAATTACTCGATGTGCCGGAGCAAGAACCGCCGCAATACAGGCTGGCGAAGCGATA
>DATKAF010000090.1:0-8838 GCA_035498395.1 Anaerolineales bacterium | reverse complement strand
ATGCTCATGTGCATGTGTATGTCTCTCTTCCATTCATACCTCTAATTCGCCGACGCTTTTGCGTTGTGGGTCGATGCAATCTCTCTCGCTGCCCTCTAGCCGTAGAAATATCGCAGTATGCCCGCGATCAAGCTCAGGCCGAGGATGGCTAGTCCGATCCAGCGGTCCTTCGAGTTTCGCGTCAGGAAGCCGATGACGATCAGCAGAAGCCCCATGACCATGCCCAGATTGGCGAAGCCGGTAGGCCTTGCCAGCCAGCTCGCCAGGAATGTGGACAATCCTTCCATGTCTGAGTCATCCTCCTTCGTGCGGCCTACCAGTATTGCGGCAGGTATTCCTTATAAGTAACGAGATAGTCGTCCAGAATCCTGCGCGCCGTGCCGATGTCGGTGATCACGGGGTCGAGCAGCAGGCATTGCAGCGCCTTCTCGCGGTTGCCCTCCACCGCCGACTCGACGCACAGCCGCGCAACGGTCAGCTCGCGCCTGCATAGCTCCGCCACCGGCTCCGGCAGCGCACCGATGTGCACTGGGTGCGCGCCCGCCCCGTCGATGACGACCGGCGTTTCAACGGTTGACCCGAGGGGTAGGTTGGCGATCTGCCCTTCGTTTGGAAGGTTGGCGGCAAGATGATAGTGAGTTCCCGCTGCCGCCATGTTCTCGATGATCTCCAGCGCGCCCTCCGAGTCCGTATCCAGCAGCGCCTCGATGGTCATGAATCCGCCCGCCATGTCGTTGAGACGGTCCAGCTCGAATTCGCGCAGCGCCGCCATCAGGTCCCAGTCGTACAACCGGATGTTGTAGCGTTCCCATGGCTTGGTCTGCGCGTCCGACGCCCACGGCAGGTACTCGCACAGGTGCGTGTCTCCCGGCACCGGGAACAACCCGAATGCGGCGAACACATCTCGCGTCAGCGGCTCGAATGCCGGGTCGAGATCGAAGAACCGCTTGCGGAACAGTGGGTAAAGGTCTACGCCCGTCTGCCGGTCGCGTATCGAGAGTATCCAGCTGAAGTGGTTCAGCCCCGCCGCGCGGATATCGATCAGCGGGACGATCTGGTGCTTGACGTGCTCCTGTGCCGCCGCCTGGTCCACCGCCGCGTGCATGCCTGCCAGTTCCGGTGGCACGTCGATGCCGTACTCCTTCGCCAGTGCCACGCCGACCATCGTATAGCCCGCGTAGATCTGGTGGCATAGCCCGACGGCTTTGATCTTGCTGTGCCGGTTGACCGCCTCGCAGATGCGGATCATCGGGTTGCTGAAATTCACGAACCACGCGTCGGGGCAGGCACTCTCCATGTCGCGCGCGATCTCCATCACCGGACCGATGTTGCGCGCCGCGTGTGCAAAGCCGCCGGGTCCGCCGTTCTCGGCATACGGTTGGTGTACGCCGTACTTCAGGGGGATCTCATAATCCTTCCGCCACAGCCCCTCGCGTGCCCCGACCTCAATGGCCGAGACCACAAAGCACGCGTCCTCCAGTGCCTCGCGGTGATGCGCGTGCGCCGTGATGGTCATCTGCGCATCCCACTCGCGGTTGAGCCGCTCCGCCAGCCGCTGGACGATATCCAGGCTGCCGGGGTTGCGGTCCACCAGCGCGATCGTCGATCCCCGCAGCTTCTTCGACCTCATCAGCGCCGACAGCGTGTTCTCACCGAACTGGGCGCTCCCCGCGCCCACGACAACGATTTTGGTTGGCAAAGTCATGCCTCGATTCTACGTCAGAATGTTAGTCATTGCCCAGCTCTCGGTGCAGCCAGCCCAGCTTGGGGAATCCTCGCTATAATTCACACGTTCCCATACTTATCGGTGCTGACTTCTTATATGCATGTCCGCTTCTGTCGTCATTCATCCGATTCCCAGTCTGGCGAAAGGAGTTTGCAATGACTCCCCCCTATCAACGCGTGCACGTGGTCATCAACCCCGCCTCTGGGCAGAACCAGCCGATCCTCAACATCCTCAACGACGTGTTTCACTCCGCAGGCGTCGACTGGGATGTGACCATCACGCACAAGGCAGGCGATGCCGCGCGCCAGGCCAAAGAATCGGCCGCCTCCGGTGTCGACCTCGTTGCGGCTTATGGCGGCGATGGCACGCAGATGGAGGTTGCCAATGGGCTGCTCGGAACCGGTGTCCCGCAGGCCATCCTGCCCGGCGGCACCGGCAACGCGATGGCCCACGAGTTGAACGTACCGCTGGACCTTCGCGAAGCCGCCGGGCTGATCGTCTCCAGCGCCAACCGCCGCGCCATCGACCTCGTCCGCTCCGGAGATAAGGCGTGGATGCTGCGTGCCTACACGGGCGTGTCCGCGGCGGATGCCGCCAGCCGCGACAAGAAAGACAAGTACGGTCAGCTGGCCTACATCCAGGCCTCCCTCAAGATCGTCACCCAGATGTCTTCGGTTCCATATGTCGCCACCGTCGATGGCGAAGTGATCAATACCGAGGCCCTCATCTGTTTTATCCTCAACGCCGGTTCCATCGGCGGCGTGATGGGCATGAGCCTCCCGACCGTTGGCGATGTGGACATCAGCGACGGCTATCTGGATTTGTATGCCATTACGAAGGAAGTCGAGCCGCTGCGCTCTCTCTCGAAGATCGCGTTGCAGATCGAGAACGCGCCGGCGGGCATCTACCACTGGCGAGGCAAGGAGATCAAGCTAGAGGCGGATCCCGCGCAGGATGTGTGGGTCGATGGCGAGCTCGGCGGGCAGACGCCCTTCACCGCCTCCGTGCTGCCCCTCGCCCTCGAGTTCGTCGTGCCCGAATAAGCCTCCCCCGTTGCAAAGCAACAGCGCCCGAACCGGGCGCTGTTGTGTATAGTACTTCCGATTTTCCCAGATGAGGAAGACTCGATGACAGGGATCAATCCCCAATCGTAAATCGTAAATTTGAAATCGTAAATCCTACCCCGTCTCTACCTCCGTATCCCCCGTCATCCCCCACAGCAAGCCCTCCGGTGCTTTGTCCAGCTCGATGGTCACTTTGTAAACGGTATCCCCGTTGTTCTCGCCGGCCAGCGGCGCGATGGCAACGACCTTGCCGGTCAGAGCTTCATTGAACGCCTTCAATTGCGTCGTCGCCGTCTGCCCGATCTTCACATTGGCGATCTCGCGCTCGCTCAGATCGGTGGTGACGACTTGCAGATGTCCCAGGTCCCCGATGGTCAGTATGGGCTTCTGCGCCTCGACCATCTCCGCGGGCTTCACGTCGATCGATACGACAGTCCCATCGAATGGAGCGACCAGTGTGCCCTGCGCCAGTTTGGCCTTGGCGATATCGAGCGCGGCCTGTGCCTGGAGCACGCGCGCGTCTGCCTGCTGCCGGATTTCCGGCATGCTGCCTAGCCATAACGTCTTGTGGCCGATTTGTGTCCGTGTCCCTTTCCCCGACCGCTGAATGACCTGGTTCGCCAGCGCCGACTTCAGCTCAGCCTGTGCGGTTGCCACTTGCGCGTCTAGCTCCGGCGTATCGAGCACGATCAGCGGCTGCCCCGCCTTCACCGCGTCCCCTTCCTTGACATTGATCTGCCGGACCGGCGCGGAGATCAGGAACGCCAGGTTGGATTCCTGTGCCGGCTCCACCTTCACCGACGCGCTGACGCTTCCCGCGACTGCCGCCGCGGCAGTCGCGCTGGGGACCGGCGTGCCCTGCGCAATGCTTGACGTCGCAGGTTTCCCGCCCCACGCTGCCGTCACCGTCCCTGCCATGGTTGCAATCGCCATCAACATCCAGTAAGCCCGTCTCATTCACACTCCTCGAGTTTAGCTGTCAGCTGTCAGCTTTCAGCCGGACATGGGAAAGGGTCATGGAGAATAGTGGTGACGATCACCCATGATTCATTCTCTATAAGCCATCCGATCATTTTGTCTCTATCCCCACGTCCGTGGTCATACCCCACAGCAGCCCCTTTGGCTGTGTGTCGAACTGGATGGTCACCTTGTAGACCACATCCCCGCCCACGGTGGACGAGATGTGCGAAACGTCGGTTACCTTGCCGGGGAATGTGTCGTTCAGCGCCGTGACGGTCACGGTCGCCTTCTGACCGGTTTGCACCAGCGGCGCGTCGCGTTCGCTCAGGTCTGTCGTCTCCACCTGGAATGTGGAGAGGTCACCCAGTTGGATCACCTCCTGCCCCGGCACGACCGTCTCGGCGGGCGAGATATCCAGCGACGCGACCGTTCCATCGAACGGCGCGGTCAGCGTCGCCTGCGCTAGTGTCGCCTTCGCCAGGTCGACTGCGGCTTGGGCTTTGTCGATGTCCGCGTTCGCCGCGTCGATGTGTTCTTGGTCCTCGCCGATGCGGAACAGGTACTTCTCGTTCGCGACCGCCGCGGCAAGGTCGGCCTCTGCCTGCTTCTCCTGTGCATCGAGCAGCGTCGTATCGAGCGTGACCAGCGTCTGCCCCTGCGATACCTTGTCGCCCGCCTTCACATCCACGGTCTTGACCGTTCCGGTCAGCGGGAAGCTCAGCGAGGCGTGCTGCTCCGGAACCACCTCGCCTGAGGCCGATATGTCCGAGCCCGAGGCGCCGCCTGCGGCCGTCGATGGCTTCGAGCCGAGCACGACCGTCGGTATTGCGGTCGGCGCAGTATTACCGCTGCACGCGGTCAGGACAACTGCGAGGAGGATCAGGGCGATCAATGTAAGCTTCTTCATGCAAGCACCTGTGTCATACGTGTCAAGGGTCAAGTGTCAGGGGTCAAGTGTCAAGGTCGAAGGTCGAGATCGCGGCGTTGCTCCACGACTCACGACTCACGAGTCACGAGTCTCCTTCCTTCCATCACGCTTTCCCATTTCCATTCTCGACGATGAGCCCGTCCCGCAGCGTCACCACCCGGTTGGCAAACTTGATGACCCGCGGGTCGTGCGTCGCGAACACGAACGTCGTGCCGGTTTCCTGGTTGAGCCGCTGCATGAGCTCCATGACCTGCTTGCCGTTTTCGGTATCCAGGTTGGCGGTCGGCTCGTCCGCCAGGATCAGCGACGGGCGGATGGCCAGTGCCCGCGCCACGGACACGCGTTGCTGCTGCCCGCCGCTCAACTGGTCGGGCCGGTGGTCGGCGCGATCGGTCAACCCCACCGCCGCCAGCATCTCATCGGCGCGTGCCTTTCGCTCCGGGGCCTTCATGCCGTTGAGCAGCAGTGGCATTTCGACGTTCTCGTAGGCGGTCAGCGTCGGGATCAGCGCAAAGAACTGGAAGATGAACCCGATGGAGCCGCGGCGCAGGTCTGCCCGCTGGTTGCGGTTGAGGTTGGTGACGTCCTTGCCGTTGATGAGCACATTGCCGGTGGTCGGCTGGTCGAGCAGCCCGATCAGTTGCAGCAGGGTGGTCTTCCCCGAGCCCGACGGCCCCACGAGCGCCGTGAACTCCCCGTTCTCGACCGACAAGTTCACGCCACGCAGCGCGTGCGTCTCCACCTCTCCGACCTTGAAATCGCGTGTGGCGTTGATAACTTTCGTTACTTCCATTCTTTGCTCCTTCGATGATTCCTTACTTGCATTCAAGAGGCTTACTGCTTCCCGCACTCCCTCTCCCGGAGGGGACGGGGGTGAGGGAGCCTCACTGCGCGTGCAGCGCCTCCACCGGCTCCAGCCGGGATGCCATGATGGCCGGGTATAGCGACGCCAGCAGTGTGATGGCGTACGTGATGATGACCAGCCGCGTCGCGTCGCTGGTCTGAAGGTTGGCATAGATACGGTCGCTGATCAGCATGCCGCTCAAGCCGTAGTTGCCCACGTAGAAGCCGTAGTGGTTGAAGATGCCGACCACGATCAGTCCCAGGATCAGCCCACCGACCACCCCGCCGGTGGCGATCAGACCCGCCTCCGTCATGAACTGCGCCAGCACCTGCCGCGCCTTCATGCCGATGGCGGTCAGGACGCCGATCTCGCGAGTCCGCTCGAACACCGCCATGACCAGCGTGTTCGTCACCACCGTCGCCGTGATGCCCAGCACGATCAGGTAGAACAGCACCATGAACGAATTGGCGAACTGCTCGGTCTGGACGATGATCTCGTTCATCTTGCTCCACGTCAGCACCTGGAACCCCGGCGACTGGATCGCCGCCGCGACGCCGTCCGCCTGCTCCTTGTTTTGCAGCAGAACGAAGATGAGGCTGGCGTGGTCCTGCGCGCCGGTGATGACCTGCGCCTTTGCCAGCGGCATGAACACCGTGTTCTCATCGTAGGAGGACGTATTCGTCGAGTACACGCCGCGTACGGTGAATAGCTGTTCGTCCGTATCGCCGTTCGACGTGTTGACCAGCAGGCTCACCTGGTCCCCGGTGTTGAGATGGAACTTATCTGCCAGCGGCTTGCCGATCAGGATGCCATCCCGGTCATCTGCCGTGAGGAACTCGCCGGAGAGGATGCCCTGCCGAAACACCTGGTTTGCCGCCGAAGCCGGGTCAATGCCGATCACCTGCACGCCCCGGGAGTTCTCGCCCAGCGTCAGGATGCCGCTTGCGAGCAGTCTCGGCGTCGCCGCCGTGACCTGCGGGAGCGCCTTGATCTGTTCGACCACCGCATCGGGGCTGGCGATCAGGTCCTTCCAGTCGAGGCTCATCTTCTCCTCGTTGTAGGCGGCATTCCGCACCTGCAGATCCCCGCTGGACAGCAAGATCGTGTTCTTCATCGCCCCGTCCATCTCGCCGTGCAGTACCCCAGCGATCAGCAGCAGCAGAGCCATTCCCAGCGATACTGCCAGGGCCGAGAGCAGCGTGCGCCGCCGGTTCCGCCCCAGGTTTCGAAACGCCATCTTAAAGAGTTGATTCATCTTCGCTTATCTCCGGTTACAGATCACACCGCGTGCAGCGCCTCAGCTGGCTCGCGCTGCGAGGCCTCCCACGCCGGGAATAGCGCCGCCAGCGTCGAGATGGCGATGACCATGATCGCCCGGCCCCACGCCTGGTTCAGGGCCAGCGTCGGGTAGATCTTCCCGCTAATCAATGCCATGTACTCGGTGAGGTTGGAATACCCGCTGAAGTCCATTCCGACCGTACCCAGGCCGCCGTTGATGGCGAGCCCAAAGCCGATGCCAACAGCCGCGCCGACCACTCCGATCATCGCGCCTTCCAGCAGGAACAGGAACGCGATCTGGCGGGGCTTCAGCCCAATGGCGCCCAGCAGCCCGATCTCACGTGTGCGCTCGTACACCGCCATGAGCAGCAGGTTCAGAATGCCGATGGCAGCGATCACGATGATGATCACGCCGAAGATGGTCATGACCGCGTTCTTGTTGCCGACCGCCGTGGTGAGCTCGGGATAGTTCTTCTCCCATGACTCCACTTCATAGCCCGGCAGCTTTGGCGACAAGGCAGCCACCACGGCAGCTTCCTGCCCGACCTTCTTGAGCGTAATGTCAACCTCGGTGGACTGTCCCGGCAGCCCGTACAGCTCCTGCGCCTCCGGCAGCGAGATATACACCGTCTTCTTCTCGTTGCTCGGCAGCCCGATATCGTAAATGCCGGCCACGGTCATGCCCCGCTGCCGGTTCTGCTTGTGGATGTCACTGCCCGTGATCGTGATCCGGTCGCCGACCTTGACCTGCATCTCGTCTGCCAGCCCCTTGCCGATCAGCACCGCGTCGCGGTCATCGTTGGCCAGGTAGCGGCCCGCCGCGATATGCGGCGCGATCAGGCTGACGGGCGCTTCCGCCTCCGGGTCGATCCCGAGAATGCTGATCGGGAACGCTCCCTCGTGGTTGCTGGTCAGGCCGCCGGTCGCGATGCGGCGCGTTGCAGCTATGACCTCGGGGTTGGCCTTGGCTGCCTGCACGACCTGGTCGGCGTTGGCGAGCGGCAGCATCGGGTTGCTATCCACCTTCTCGCGATAGCCCGCCGCGTGCACCTGGATGTTGCCGCCCAGCACGCGGATCGCATTGCCGTAGATGGCCTGGTTGAAACCGTCCATGAGGCCGTCATAGAACATCATGAACGCCAGGCCCAGGCCCATGGCCGTCACGATGATGACCGTTCGGCGGCGGTGCCGCCAGATATTACGCCATGCAAGGCGGAAGTAAAGTAGCATATCGAAACTCCTTCCAGGATTGACCGGTTGCCCGGGACCGCTAAGCGCCGCGAGCTGGGATGCCGTCGCTCGCCGGGAACCACTCTTTCAGCGCCTCATCGTCCATCAGCCGGATGGAACCGTGCGGCGCGCCCAGCACGCGCTCGATCGCATCGTTGTACGCTGCGACCAGCCTTTTGGCGCGCTCCAGCCTGTCATCGCCCCCGAGCTCTTCCACCAGCAGCATCTGCGCAAACGTATCTCCCAGAGATTGGATCAGCCCGATGTTCATCAGGCTGGCCTGCTCGGGGTAGGGGGTTGTGAACGTGCCCTCCCGCGCACCCTGGTCGATGATCTCATTGAACAGCGGCGTGACGTGCGCGACCATCAGTGCATACATCTTCTGGCGGGCGAGGGCGTTCTCGTCCGAATACCAGACCCTTGTCAGCTCCATCACAAGGTTCTTCTTGGCACTCTTCCAGCGTACGGCAGTATCGAAATAGCACTGGAGCTTTTCCAGCGCCGTCAGGTTCGGGTCCCGGATGGTTGCCAGGAGCAGCGGCTCCATTTGCTCGACCACCATGCGCTCGACCAGCGCCTCCAGCACGTCCGCCTTGGAGTCGAAGTAGTGATAGAAGGCACCCTTCGAGATCTGAAGCTGATCGAGGATGTCCTGGACGGTCATCCGGCTGTAGCCCTTCGCATAGACAAGAGTCAGAGCGGCATCCAGTATCTCGTTCCGCTTGGCGCTGTGCACTTCTTCCTTGATAACGCGTACCACCGTTCCTGACTCCTTTTATAAACCGACCGCCGGTTTATTATTGATAAT
>DATKAF010000089.1:0-2730 GCA_035498395.1 Anaerolineales bacterium | reverse complement strand
CGATTGCCGCTCGCGTCGGGGGCACCGTGGTCACGGTGAAGGTCGAGGACAACCAGTACGTCACCGAGGGGAGCGTTCTGGTCGAGCTCGACCGCAAGGATTACGAGGTCACGCTGCAGCGTGCGCAGGCCGATCTCGCCGAAGCCGAAGCACAGGCCAAGGCAGCGAGCATCCAGGTTCCTGTGACGACCACGACCACGACAAACCAGGTCAGCACGGCGGAGGTGCTACTCTCGAAGGCCGAGAGCGCAACCACGGTGGCGGCCCGCGAAGTAGACGCCGCCCAGGCGCGGCTGGCCCTGGCCCAGGCCCGAGTCCGCGAGACAATCGTCAATCATGCGCGGACAGTCCAGGACCTTCAGCGATGGAAGCAGCTCGTCGCCAAAGAGGAAATCTCCCAGCAGGATTATGACCATGCGGTGACGGCGGAAGAGGCTGCGCGCGCCGCTCAGGCGTCCGCGGAGGCGGCCGCCTCCGAGGCTGAGAAGGACGTTGCGTCGGCACAGGCCCGGCTCGCTCATGCACGCCTCGCAATTCCAGAGGCGCAGGCCACGCTCGACACCGCACGGACGGGGCCGCAGCAGACGGCGATGACGCGGGACCGCGCAAGGTCTGCTGCCGCAAGAGTGGCAGTGCTGAAGGCCGCGCTCGAACAGGCGGGGCTCAACCTCGGTTATACCGCCGTCCGCGCGCCCGTCAGCGGCATCGTGAGTGTAAAATCCGTGGAGGTGGGCCAGATCATCCAGGCTGGGCAGCCGCTGCTTGCGCTTGTGCCGCTGGAGGACATCTGGGTCAAAGCAAACTTCAAGGAGAACCAGCTCAGGAACATGCGCCCGGGTCAAACCGCGGAGATCTCCGTCGATGCTTACGGCGGGCGAACCTACCGGGGACACGTGGAGAGCATCTCCGCAGCCACCGGCGCGCGTTTCAGCCTGCTGCCCCCCGAAAACGCAACCGGCAACTACGTCAAGGTGGTGCAGCGGATCCCGGTCAAGATACTTTTTGAAAAAGGCCAGGATCCCGAGCACCTGCTCCGTCCCGGCATGTCGGTCGTCCCGACGGTGATGACGACTTCAAACAACCCTGAACCGCAGATGGACGCGGACAAACGCAAATAAAAGAACATCTGAGCTTATTGCCGCGTACTTGCGGCATCATTGAAAAAAAGAATGACGGATCAGGGAAAGCAGGCTCATCCTCACGTCAATCCGTGGATCGTCGCCATTTCGGTGATGTTCAGCACCTTCATGGAGGTGCTCGACACCACGGTGGTCAATGTGTCCCTGCCTCACATCTCCGGCAGCCTGTCTGCGACCATAGACGAGTCGACCTGGGCGCTTACATCCTATCTCGTGGCGAACGCGGTCGTACTCCCGCTTACCGGATGGCTCGCGAATCAATTCGGACGGAAGCGGCTCCTGATGCTCTCCGTCTCCGGATTTACCGCGGCTTCCTTTCTCTGCGGGCTGGCTCCGACCCTGAAGCTGCTCATCCTGTTCCGGGTCATCCAGGGACTGACCGGAGGAGCCCTTCAACCCCTTTCGCAGGCTGTGCTGCTCGAAGCTTTCGCGCCTCGAGACCGCGGAAAGGCAATGGGATTCTGGGGCCTCGGGATTGTAGTGGCGCCCATCCTCGGACCGGTTCTGGGCGGATGGCTCACCGACAGCTACAGCTGGCGCTGGGTCTTTTACATCAATCTGCCCATCGGAATCATCTCGCTGATCATGACCAGGCTGTTCATCTTCGACCCGCCGTACATCGGCAGACGCTCCACGCGCGTGGATTACTGGGGCATCGGTTTGTTGACGCTGGGGATCGCGACACTTCAGATTCTGCTGGACAAGGGACAGGAGGAAGACTGGTTCGAGTCGCACGCCATGGTGTTCCTCGCAGTCGTCGCCGGCATTTCGCTGGCCGCCTTTATCGTGAGGGAACTGGTTGCCGACGAGCCCGTGCTTCACCTCAAAGTGTTCCGGGACCGCACGTACAGCACGGGCGTCTTTCTCATGACGACGCTGGGATTCGTCCTGTTCGGCAGCCTGGTCATGCTCCCGATCCTGCTGCAAACGCTGCTGGGCTACCCGTCGCTGCAGGCCGGCATCGCGCTGGCGCCCCGCGGGATCGGCTCGTTCATTGCCATGCCTGTCATAGGCATCATCCTCGCCCGGTTCGGGCCCCGCAAGCTGCTGCCTCTCGGTTTGGCCGGAGCATCGTTCACCCTCTTCTGGTTCGGCCAGTTGAACCTGAACGCCGGCTACTGGGATTTCTTCTGGCCTCAGTTCATCCAGGGCATTTCCCTGGGGCTTCTATTTGTTCCCCTCACGACGATTACGATGGATGGGATCCCGAGAGAGGAGATGGGCAATGCGACGAGCATCTTCAACCTGATGCGCAATATCGGAGGAAGCACCGGAATCGCCACGGTGACGACGATGCTCGAACGGAATCAGCAGAGCCTGATCAATCGGCTGGGCGAAAGCGTCCATCCGTACAACCCGGGTGCCAGGGCTTTGCTGTACCAGCTCCGCGCCGGTTTCATCGCCCGAGGCTCGGATGTGACCACCGCGACGAAGCGCGCGTACGCCGCCGCGTTCGGGCTCGTGGAACAGCACGCCGCAATGCTATCCTTCGTCCAGATCTTCCGCTTCCTCGGCTTTGTATTCCTGGTCTTGATCCCGCTCATTCTGATCATGAGGAACCCGAGCCACCAGCGGGGAGAAGGCCCGGCTG
>DATKAF010000088.1:0-4952 GCA_035498395.1 Anaerolineales bacterium | reverse complement strand
CTGTTTATCCCGGAGTTGGATCTCTTCCGGGCTGAGATGATCAGCTGCTGTGGCAGCCGCTGCGCGTTCCTGCACCGCCCTGCTGAGCGCCAACGTATCTAGCTGATCGAGTTTCTGTTTGAGCGCCTCTCCCACCCGCAGGGATTGGGCAGCGGAGACTATGGACAGGTTGTTGCCAATCGTTTCCGAGAAGCTGGCCCTGGAGGAACGCTCAACGAAGAATCCCACGCCTCCCGCTGCGAGAATAGCCAGCACAACGAAGGAGACGATCAGCTTGATCCGGATCTTGCCAACAAAGGCCTGCCGGACTAGGAATACCAGGATAGCCAGGAAGGCTAGGGCCATCACGGTGGTCGCAAAACCGCCCATTCCGGACGATACCCGGAATCCGGGATTCCAAAGCTCTACAGCCGCAATCAGCCCCAGTGCCGCGACTGCGGACCACAATGCACGACGCCGCGAGGTCTCAGGCAGGACCCAAAGCACCATGGCCGACCCCAGGATCACCAGGTAGGAAACGGCCACTCCGGCAATATTGGTGATTGCCAGAACGGCACAGATCGGTGGAACGAGGACGAAGAAATAGAACAGCAACTCTGTGCCGAGCGAGATGCGTCCCCGCCAGATCAACATCAGGCTGACCACGGCCATCACGAGCATCATCGCAGATACGGGCATCAAGACCATATCGGCGAGGTCAAATCGTCCCTGCTGGACCTGTGTGACCATGTACACGTCATACAGGAAGAATGTCAGGCCGGTAAGCGTGAAAATGCCCGCCGTGACCAGGGCAATCGCCTTATGCCGCTGCTGGACATCCTCTGGAGCAGATTGGAGTTGTTTACCCTTGAATGACTCGATTAAGCTTTTGAACATACCTGCATCCTTTCGCTCGATGTGCTCGTAACATCGTGCTATTGCATTGTCGGTAGATGCTCTGGCCTGGATGGCCGCGATGTATCCAGCTGGTTAAGCGCCTTGCGGACGATCTGGACCAGCAGGCCCGGGGGAAATGGCTTCAGGATGGTTTCGTCGACTTTCAGGCGTCGTGCCTTGTCGTCCAGATCCGCCACATCGTATGCCGTGATCAGCACAATGAAGGAGGGCGGCCCGACTGAGCGTTCCCTCAGCCGTTCGATCAACTCTAAGCCGTCGATCTCCGGCATCATTAGATCGGTGATGAGCAGATCCACCGTGAGATCCCCCACCTGCTCCAGAGCTTCCTTTCCTCCGTTCGAGGAGAGAACCTGAAGCCTTGGTTCGACCTGCGAAATGGTGCGCGCCAGCATCGCCGCCATGTCGGGATGGTCATCGACGATTAGGACGCGTCGCTGCAACGGTTTGGTGGCATTAGGAGATGCGATCATAGGAGTTCCCATCATTTTCACATGATCCCCCGTTCTGAACGATGGTTATCTGGAGGCGGCGGTTGGGAAAAGTTGGCAACGAAACTCCGCATCCCTGACCGAGAGGATGCGGAGTTTCGTTTGGGAGAGTCCCGTGGGCGTCCTTAGTCAAGCACTAGCCGGTACCCGGCTCCTCGGACGTTGATCAGCAGAACAGGATTGTGTGGATCCGGCTCAAGGGCCTGCCGGATGTGATGCACATGCCACTTGACGATTTCCTGGGCTTCGTGGGCATCGGCCTCGTATCCCTGCGCCTCGGCTACTAAGGTCCTGGAGTCTACGATATTTGGCGCGTGGCGGGCTAGGACGACCAGATAATCAAATGCCGTGGGCGGCAGGTCTACGACCCGCTGGTCGAGTGAAACTCTCCGGGTGTGCAGATCGAGCTTGAATCGGCCGTTCACAAGGAAACGATCGTCACCTTGCGTAGGTCGGCCACTTTCGAAAGCCGCCTCCGGCGTATCGCCCTCCAGGATTTTCAGCTCTGCCTGCAGGCCGTCAATCTGTGCTTGGAGCTCGCGCTTTCGGCGTTCTTTCTCCCGCATCGAAAGGATTGCCTGCGTCCGCTCGACTAGCGCCTTGGGCTCCAGGGGCTTCAGCAGGTAATCCACGGCGCCCTCGCGCAGCGCCTCCACGGCAGAGGAAATGTCGGGTTGCGCGGTGAACAACACGACAGGAAGATCGGCATGTCGTGCGTGAATGACCTTGAGCGCCTTCAACCCGCTCATATCCGGCATGCGAATATCGAGGTAGACCAGGTCGAATGGCTGGTGCGCCAGATAGTCTAGCGCCTCGCCTGCGCTGGCGGCAGTCGTAGTCTCCAGGCCCGCGCGCTGCAAGATGCGAGCCAGCGTCTGCCTTAGCGCTGCCTCGTCATCGACAATCAAGACATGCCCCTGGGCTGCCATCGTCAGGCCCTGCCTCCTGCAGGCAACAGAATCTCCAACGTCGCTCCGCCGTGCTCGTTGTTCCTGGCCTTCAGTTCGCCGCCGTGTTGCTGGAGTATGTCAAACGTGATGGTAAGACCGAGGCCGGTGCCGTTCTCCTTATTGGAAACGAACGGCTCGAAAATGTGGGGCAGGATCTCAGGGTCGATGCCCGTCCCCGTGTCGCTGAACGCCACGAGCACCTTCTTTTGGGCCGGAAGCGACTGCGTGCGCACGCTCAGGCAGCCGCCAGATGGCATCGCCTCGATGGCATTCATGAACAGGTTAAGGATCACCTGGCGCATCTGGTCGGGGATGCCGAGCACTGGAGGCAGGTCCGGGTCAGGCACGCATTCGAACCGGATCTCCTGGCGCCGCATGTGCGTGGTCGTTAAGGCTCGTACATCCTCCACCACAGTATTCATCTGTATCTCTTGGTAGCTCTCCGAGTGCGTCCCGCGATAGGTTGCGCGCAGTCGGTTGATCAGGGCTGACATGCGTTCCGTCTCCGAGAGGACGATTGCCAGGTCCTGGTGACCCTGCGGCGAAAGCTGCTCCCCTTCCTGGATCAGGAACAGCGCGTTTTGGATGGCCTGGATCGGGTTATTGAGCTCATGCGAGACCGATGCCAGCAGGCGCCCTACCAATACTAGGCGCTCACTCTGGATCAGCTGCGCGCGCATGGCCTTTTCCTGCCGCAGGGACCTCTGCAAGTTCGTGTACAGGTTCGCCTTCTGGAGAGTGACGGCCAGCTGGTCAGCCACCGCCTCCACGAGCTTCATCTGGCGGAGTGTGAGCCGTCCGGGCAGTGCCTGCTGAACATCCAGCACCCCCAGCACCTGCCCTTCCACCTTGATCGGGATGGCCATCTCAGATTGCGTATAAGGCAGCAAAGGATTCCGGACAAAGAAATCTACTTGATCCACGTCATAGGCCATGAACGGCTGCCCCGATTCCGCCGATCGCCCGACAATGCCAGTGCCGAGCTGCAAAGAATAGTTCTGCTTTTTGAGCTGGGCGCCGACCGCGCCGCTTCCACTGCCTACGTCCAGGACATTGGCAACCGGATCATAGCCGTATATCTGCACGTGATAGAAGCCGAAGTCCTTCTGCAGGAGCTCCACCACGTCCCGTATCAGCTGCTCGGCATCGAGAGAGGCAGCCATGCTCTGGCTGATCCTGTACAAGGCATTCGTCTCAGCCAGGCTCTGCTGGGTCGTTTCCAGCAGCCGGGCGTTATCGATCGAGATCGCGGCCTGCGCAGCAAGTGCCTGGAGGAATGTGACCCAATCCGGATCGGGAGCAAGCATGGACCGGTGAAACAGCTCCAGGACGCCGTGCAGTTGCCCCTTCGCGATCAGCGGCACGCCGTAGTAGGTTACGAACCCCTCACCTGCAATCGACCTCAGGAGCACGGGGTTGTCCTCAAAGGCGCTCAGGTCCGGGATATAGACAGTCTGTCGTTCCTGTGCGGCCTTCCCCGCCAGGCCTGTACCCATTTCCAGGCGCGTGTAGCGCAGAGCTTCTGTCCGAAAGCCCTCCCCTGCCGCAAAGTCCAGAGTTTGCTTCTCCGGGCTGAAGAACAGCAGGTCGACCGCGTCGACGTGCAGCTGGTTCGCCACCTCTTTCACGAGCAGCGGCAGGATCTCGCTCAGATCGGCGCTGCTGAGCACGGCGTCTTCAATACCCCGCAGCGTGCGCAAGCGCTGCACCTGTAGCGCATCGCTCTGCTCTGCCCGCCTTAGCTCATCCAGGCGCTGCCTTGTGAGCTTCAGAGCCTCGTCCAGGCTGCCGGTATCGATGTTAACGGCTACCATCACAAGGAGCAGCGCCAGCGTGAGGTCGAGCCAGGCGGCCAGCGGTGGGATCGGAAAGACAGGCGGTGGCATCTTTCCGATCATCGTCAGCAGCGCCATTCCCCACGTCGCCAGCAGCGTTATTGCAACCATTAGTCGGGCGCCCTGCTTGCCTAGCAGGATGCCCGCCCCCGCAGCCGCCGCGGCATAGAACACGACGATTTCGCTCCGCACGCCGCCGGTGAAGAGGACCACAAATGAGATGATTGGCCACGTGCCGAAGCTGAAAAGAATGCTTGCCAGGCGCACCTGCCCACGGCGCATGAGCCAGAAGGCTACTCCCAGCACGACAATCAGGCACAGGACTGCAATAGAGTTGTAGAGCTTCTCAACGAATATTAGGGGAATCGCGATCAGTGAGAGAAAGCCGATGAACAACGTCGCTGTTAGCAGGAGCATGCTCAACACGCGTGCCCGGCGGGTCTTCTCGTCGTCGCCGGGAAAGGCGGGTGCGGTGAATAGAACCTTCAGGCGCGCCAGCATCATTTGCCGTCTGTGGGGAGGGGTGCAATACCGTTTGTAGCCGAGCCGCATGCGACAGAGCAGCGAGATTCCGTTAACTTTGAAGTCGTGGTGTTCGTGTCCGCCATGCCGGACACCTCCGGCCGCCCGTCCATGCTGAGTGCGCGCAGGCCGGCAGTCTGCATAAATGATAATTCCATCAGGCGGCGAGCTAAATTGAATGTTAATTGCAGTCTCGGAGATCTCCGGCCGGCCCCGCCGATTGCTCGAACGGGCGATTCCAGAACAAAAGACCGTGATAA
>DATKAF010000087.1:0-4696 GCA_035498395.1 Anaerolineales bacterium | reverse complement strand
ACTCGCTGACCAGCCACGGCATGGGCAGAACGATGCCCTCGTTCTGGAGGTGCTTTTCCTTGAGCTTGTTGATCTTGTAGTTGGCGTGGTGAACGACGGCGACCGCCAGCGATCTGCCGTCCTCTCCGAGCTGCACGAGCTTTTCCTGGTAGGAATGGTAGGCGTCGCGAACCACCTGAACACCGGTGCGGACGAACAGCTTGACCATCCCCATCGGGCCTGCCATGGCGATGGTGGAACCATCAGTCGGCTCATGCATCAGGCCGGCGACGCGGATGAGGTGCGGCCCGGGCTGGGTGACTTCGATATTCGATCCGCCTTCCGACTTCTGCGCAGAATGCGGGTAGGACATTTCGATCTGGAGCACGCCGTCCACGTCATATGCTTCACGCGTCTGTCCGGCGAGGAATTTCATAGTGCGGCCCGGAATGACACCGATCACCGCGGCGGCGTTGCCGAAGAGCTGAAGGGCGTTCGTGTCGCGGGTCTTATCCAGGAGGAAGCGGCTGAGGCCTTCAATGCCGCCAACGAGGACCTTCTTGCCCCGCAAGGTGTCGGCAATATTTTGGCGAAGGCTCTTGTTCTCGGGAAGGCTGGGGTTGAGCGCAAGATGCAGGCTGCTCACAGAGCCGTCACACGCTTTGTGGACGGCGACCTTCAGGGCGTCGGGCTTGATGCCGGCGGCGTCCGTGATGCGCTCCAGGTAGTCTTCGGTGATCGGAGCACTCATGCCGATCAGGACACCTTCCACGTCTGGCGGGTTCCAACCACAGGCGCGGACTGCCTCACGCAGGACGCGGGCCCCGACCTCCACCTCGACGGCTAGGTTCTCGTCGTCGGACAGGCCGCGCACGTGGTGGCGGCTGCGGAAGCCCAGCTCGGCGAGGTTCAGCTTCTCGTTCTCGGGAACCGGCGTGCCAAGCTGGCTCTCGAGGAGCGCAGACATGGCCTGGTTATCATAGCTCTGACCCCAGGCGCCGTACGCGCCGCCGATCCCGACCTGTTCATTGGTCACGCGCTTGATCCCAAAGGGTACGCCGTGACCGACGGGAATTACATCCTTCTCGACCCCGTCCTCGTCGTAGAATGATGTGGATGTCTCTTCACTAACCGCCATAAGGCCCTTGCCTTTCGTGTCCAATTCTCATTGTCATAGGGAACACTCTCTCTGTCCGAAAGTTGCGGGACTAACTATAACACCACCTGGGGCGAATCGCTCGCTATAGGCCTGAGCCAGCCGCACTCGGCATGGAGCGGGCAAACAAAGAAGCCTCCCCGCACGGGGAGGCTTCTAGTGTTCACGTACCTGCTGCGTGACTACTTCACGAGCTGCACCATCGCATCGCTTGGGACCTGGAAGTTATGGCTCGCGTTGAATGCCAGGCTCAGCCCGCCACTGCCCGTCAATGTGGCAGTATATCCGATGATTTGCGAGTCGAGCACGAACGGCGTGCCGCTGCCTGTGAAGGTCAGGTCGGATGCGGGCGCATAGACGGTGCCGCTGAAGGTCGAGTTGCCGCTGCCCGTCATGCTGAATGCGCTGTCGTTGGACCGGTCCATGTAGATGGTCAGTCCCTTGTAGTCACCCGTGGTCATCGGGGTGAGCGTCAGATCGCCGCTGCCGGTCATGTTGAAACCGCCGTCAGCCATATAGATCAGCACGCCATTACCGATCACGTCGCCGCTGCCGGTGTTCCGGATGCCGTTGCTGCCGGTGATGTAATAGAGACCCGGGTTGAGGGTCATCACGCCGCTGCCGGTGTTGTTGATGCTGGTGAAGCGGCCAGGGTTCAGTGTCAGGTTTCCGCTGCCGGTCTGGTTCACCGCGCCATAGCAGCCGGCGGCCAGGGTGTGACTTGTCGAACCGGTGAACGATTGATCACCATTGCATGGAGAGCTGGGCGGCGCGGTTGGGGGATTCAGGACGGACGCGAGCGGATCCGTGAAGATCGGGGGCTGCGCGGGCGCCGGGTTCGTCTTCACGCCCGCGGGGCTCACAGTACCGGAACCGGTATTGCTGTATGAGCCACCATAAGTGAACGTGCCGCTGTTCACAACAAAGTCACCGGAGCCGGTCTGGCTGAAGTTGGAGTGCAGCGTGGCGCCGTTGGTCACGCTCCAATCCTGGCTGCCCGTCTTGGTGAGCGAGTCGGCAGCAAAACCGCCTCCGATGGTGATGTTGCCTGAACCCGTGTGGGTGACTGTGGCCCGCACGCGCACTCCCCCGGCGACGGTGAAGAGGCCGCTGCCAGTGGAGGAGAAGTTGCCGTTATCCACCACGCCGCCCTGGACGGTCACGTTGCCGCTGCCGGTGAATGACAGAGGCTGGCATCCGCACACACTGGACTTCAGCACCATCAGGCCATTCCCGCCGCCGAAGCTGCCGCCGGTTCCAGGCACGGCCTTTGCGACAGCCTCCACGCAGTTGGTCGTCTGGCGTATGCCAACCACCGGCGCGAAATACGCGCGCACGGTTGATGTGATCAGCACCTGGACGTACTGGCTCGGTACCGCGTAGGTGGCCGTCGTGCCATTGCAGCCCGCGCCGGGTGGGTTGCGAACGGTGACGGTGTTGGTCGTGCCGTCATTGTTAAAGCCATTACTGGCGGCGGCACTGGTGGCCGCTGAACTCCAATCGGTCTGTGCCTTGGCCAATTGCAGCGCCGCCCGGAGGGCGGCCGTATCCGCCGCGCTTTGGGCTTTCTGGCGATCTGCGTATGACACGCCTCCATCGACTGCCAGTGCAGTCAGGCCGACCAGGCCGACTATTGCAAATACGATCAGGATCAGAGCCTGACCTTTTTCAAAAGCATTTCTATTCATGGCATTCCATTCCCTTCCCGTTGTAAGCGCAAATACAGCCCTTTTCTGCTTCAAATTATACGCAGTTTGATTGCACTGACAACCAGCACTTTTGTAGGGAGGCCTTGCAAAAAAAATAGCTGGCTGCCGAATAACAAAAACGGCCTTCCGGGAAGGAAGGCCGTCTTCTTGCAGACCGATGTGGGCGGATGGAGCGGGCTATTTTGCCAGGGAGACCATCGGCACGTTCAACTGCGGCAGGTAGAACTTGCTGGCATCGTACACCAGCTGCGCATGTGCATTGCCGCTCATGCTCCACGAGCTGCACACGAACTGCACCGCCTGGTTCATGGCGCTTCCCTGGCCGATGTAGGAGCAGCCTGCGCCCGGCGTCAACCAGGTGCCCTGGAGATTGACCTGCGAAGCAGTGCTCATATCCATGGTATTGTGATTGGACTTCGGGGCGTATACCAACAGCCCGGGGATGGCGCCTCCGGCAATGGCGCTGGTGTCGCCGGGCGCCGCGGCAGTCAGGTCGATCCGGGACTGCCCGTACCATGCAATCGAACCGGCGTTGTCCATCATGTAAATGGTGACGCCGTGACCCGTGAGCTGGTTACCGCCGCCGACGTGGAAATTGCCATGCACGCAATACAGACCGGGCTGCAAGCTGGTCACACCGCGAGGCGGAAAGCTGTTGTACGTGCCGGGCGTTCCATCGCTTTTGGCCGGGCCGCACAGCCCGGCCATGTTCGGCGCGGCTGGAGCCTGGGGAGCGGAAACGCCGGTCTTGTTGGATCCGGAGCAGCCGTTCGCATATGTCACGCCGAAGAATGTGCCGCTCCGGGCAGACGTAATGATGCTGCCGCAGTAGTTACCCTGCGCCGATTGCTCCATCTGCGTGTGCCCGCTGCTGAACTGTGTGCAGCTGGGATCAGTGGAGGATGAGATCAGATCGCCGCCTGCCACTTGGAGGTTGGAACTGCCGCCGACACTGAGGTTGGCGGATGCGAAGCAGCTGCATGAGCCGGTATTCGTCGTGACCACCGAGCTATTGGGGTAGAAGCTGGAGGAGGAGCCGCCGGGGCTGACACGCGCAATGGACTGCACCGTGTTGCTGATCTGGCGCAAGCCCACCACTGCGGCGAGGTTGGTCTTTACCCGCGACGTGATGATGACTTGCACATACTGGTTGCAGATGGCCGGGGCGCTGGCGCACGCGAATTCCCCGCTCGCCGGCGGATGGCTTACCTGGACCGTGTTTTGTACTCCGTCGTTGCTGAAACCGTTGCTGGAGGCCGCTGCCAGGGCCGACGCATTCCAGTCTGGATTCTGCTTCGCCAGGTCGAGCGCCGCCTTCAGGGCGACGGCATCCGCGGCGTTCTGGGCAGCGCGCCGATCGCTATATGCCAAACCTCCATCCACGGCCAATCCCGTAATGGCGACCAGACCGACAATTGCGAACACAAATAGTATTAAGGCCTGCCCGTGTTCCCTCGGCAGTTTCTTCATGGTCTTCTCTCCTTCGATGCTGATAACGGTATTGGAAGAGTTGCATGAAAACTGCCTGCATTGTATTATGATAATGTTGACCTGTAAAGGTTATTTTCCGTGAAGAAAGGAACTTTCTCATGCTCCTTTTGGGGGATACTATGCATGCCTCCGTGCGGGGGAATCGGATAGTGACAGAACGAACGGGGCGAGCGCTGCCGCCTGCGCGTACTCCACCGGGACGCTCTTCGCCAGGTTTCTAGGCTGGTCCACGTCCAGGCCGCGGATGGTGGCGATGTGGTAGGCCAACATCTGAAGGGGAAGGACCGTTAGGACCGGGACGAGCATCCAGGGAGCCTCGGGCAGCCAGAGCACGTGGTCCGCCATGCCGCGGATCAGCTCG
>DATKAF010000086.1:0-16563 GCA_035498395.1 Anaerolineales bacterium | reverse complement strand
ACCGAGGATGAGGGCCTGCGAACCGGTCTGTGCGGCGAGGTCGGCATAGTTCACGGCGAAGGCGCGATAATGATCGAACCATGTCTGCCACCAGGCGGAATCGCGCGGCGCTTTCAGCCAAAAGTCTCCAGGAGTGGTCGCGAAATGCGGGATGGGGAAGATGCCGACGTTCAGGTTCGCCGCACGCGCCTGGCTGATCATGATGGCCGAATCCAGCCAGAATGGATCTTGTTCGGGTGCCAGCCCGAACTCCAACGGCGAGGCCCGTTTGAAGGTCCAGCTTGGGGTGAAGAGCATCCAGTTCGCGCCGAGTGCCTGGACGTTCTGCACGGCCTGCGGATTAAAGTACGACCAGTTTGGCTGATAGGATGACAAGAACTCCACGCCGCTGACGAAGCCCGAACCGCGTGCCGTGATCGTAGCGCCTACCAGCGTGCCGGGCTCGCTGTTCTCCAGCCACGCCCAATCGGTGATAGTATCCTGGATATCCTGCCCGGCCAGGCTCGTCTCCACCACCCGGCCCTTCGCAGATCCGCTGGACGTGGATGCCTCGTCCGCGCTGCCGCATTGCCCGTTTCGGCAGTAGCGATAGTGCAGGTTCCCAATAGTGTTGATCGGCCCGTACAGCTTGTATATCCAGCGGTTGTTTCCCATCGGCCACATCGGCAGTGGCTCTGTCCAGCCATAGGGATTGAACTGGATGTAGATCAGATCGCCGGTAGGCGTGCTGGGCGGCACCGTGACCTCGAACAGGATCGGTGATGAGTTCCCTGCCTCCCACGTCTCCACGTGGTCATCCATCACCGTATCCTGTGAAGGCACGATCAGTTCGCGCAGGTTGAATTCGCCCGTGGGCTTGTGCTCCGCGTTCCAGAATCCGTCTCCGAGGGTGTACTTGTACTGAACGTAGGCTCCTGCAGGGAGCGAAATCGTTGCGGTGTAGTGACCGTCCTCCTGCAACGCCATGATAGGCATTCTGTCCGCGATCGTGCTGATGCCGCCGCTAAGGTCGGCAAACGTATTTCCCAGTTCCAGGAGGTTGCCCGCGATGCGGATCGGCACACCTTGGATATCGTTCGGGGCAGTGACGTCGAAGGTAATATGTACGAGCGGCAGAGCCTTGAGCCTGGCTTCGACGCTCGTGCTCAATCCCTCCGCCACCGTGGCGCCCTGCTGGAAGGGCTCGTACGTTCCATCCAACGCATACGCCACCACGTTATGCGTTCCGGCGGGCAGGCCCTGGAGCTCGAATCGGCCTGCCGAATCGGTGAACGACCGCTCGCCTCCCGCAGTGACCAGGACGTCGGGGATGGCGCTGCCTGTATCGGCGTTCACGACGCGCCCCTGGATGCTTCCGAACAGGCCGGTGTGCGTGCGGTCACTCCAGCCTGCGATCAGGTCCCGTACCTCCGCCTGCCCCGCTACGTAGTACAGCCGGTATCGGATCGGCTCGTCGAGGGCCGTATCCTCCGCGGCCTGCGTATTGCTCATGCGCACGTAGTGATAACGGATGATGGCCTGGTAGGGCAGGGCGAGCGTGGCCGTGTAGTTCCGTCCGTCCGAGGTTTGCATCGGGTAGTTTTGCGGGCTGAATGCAAGCCCCGTGACCTCGTCTAGGATGCCGACGGCCAGGCTCTCTCCCGCTTGTAATGGCTCTGGGACCGTCGCGATGAAGACAGTCTGCGCCTTGGGCAGCGCAGTTGCCGTCGGTATCGCCACCGGCGTTGGTTGTGTAGGAACGGCAGGTACGTTCGGTATTGGTAAGAGGGATATCGCGCAGGCTGTGCTTGACAAAGCCAGCAAACAGACTGCCGCCAGCAACGCGTTTCGCCCCTTGCACATCATGCTGATCCCT
Source organism: Anaerolineales bacterium (assembly GCA_035498395.1). Classification (GTDB taxonomy): domain Bacteria; phylum Chloroflexota; class Anaerolineae; order Anaerolineales; family Villigracilaceae; genus Fen-1038. The sequence continues at coordinate 14,708 of DATKAF010000086.1, read as the reverse complement.
CCTCTGCGGCGGCTTCTTCTGCCGCCTTTTTCCGCCCCGAATATGCCATGTAGCTGAGCACGATGCTGAGGAAGTACAGCAGCGTCATGGGCAGCATCACTAGGCCCATGTTCACCGGATCGATGGTCGGCGTGATCGCCGCGGCTACCACGGCGATGATGATCACCGCGATCCGCCAGTTGTGCAGCAGCGGCTGCGGCTTGATCAACCCCATTGCCGTCAGCACGTAGATCACCAGCGGGAACTCAAATGCGATCCCGATCCAGAACATGAGGCCGGTCACGAAATCGAAATACGATTGCGGCCGCAGCTGTGCCTGGATGCCGAGGAAGTTCAGCAGGAATGGCAGCGCGCTCGGCAGCAGCAGGAAGTAGGTGAACGCCATGCCGCCAATAAAAAAAACGGCTGCCAGCGGAATGCCGATCAGCCCGAACCACCGCTCGCGCGGCCGGAGCCCCGGCGCCGCGAACAACCAGAATTCGAAGGCCACATAGGGCAGCGAGAAGGCCAGGCCGGCCAGCAGGGCGACCTTCATGAATACCCCCACCGACTCCGTCACCTCGATCGCCTTCAGCTCCACCAATCCTCCGACCGGCTTTGCCAGGAATTCGACCAGCTTCTGGGTGAACGCGAACGCCGCCACAACTCCCACGACGATCCCCAGTACGGCACGCAGCAGGTGTTTCCGGAGGATCTCCACCTGCTCCCAGAACAGCTCCCGGGATTGAGCATTCTGGGTCAGGTCCACGAACACGTCGCCAAGCGGGTGCTCCTCCGGCTCGGTGTTCATGAATTGCTGGAACCGGCGAATAGCGCGTCCTGGCTCAACCACGATCCAGCCGATCGCCCGGAACGGCCACGTGATGACCCGCGCTATGCCGCGCAGCAGCTTACGCATTCTCATCCTTGTCGGTGGGCGGTAGGTCTGGCGGGACGGAGGGCGTGGTCGGCGGCAGGATCTTGTTCTCCATGCCGGCGGCAGGCGTTGCGCTGCCCGCGGAAGACACAGCCGGCGTAGCTGCTGCCTCCGGCGGCTGACCGGGGCGGCCCTTGATTTCAAAGGGCTGCTGCAGGTCCCTCTTGACGTCTTTCTGCACCTCTTGCAGCTCCTCCAGCGCAGCCTCACGCATCAGCCGGTTCGGCAAGGTCTGGATCTCGCGGGATGTCTGTTGGAAGAGTTTCCAGCCATCCGAAGTCACAAGCTTGCGCATCCACCTGCCGATCGTGCGCCCGGCCTTCTGCATGTCCCGGGGCCCCAGGAGGATCAGCGCGATGATCACGATGAAGACCAGTTCGGATGGTCCGATACCCAGAAATTCCATTCTCTAATCTCTGGGAGAGGTATCGTCTGTTTTCGCGGAAGGGGCGGCAGCCAATGACGCGGCCTTGAGCTGCTGCACGATCTCGTACTGGTGTTCTGCCAGGCTGCCGAGCACCCCGTTCACGAACCGCGGCGCGCTATCGGAGCCGTACATTTTGGCAAGCTCAACGGCCTCGTTAATGGCGACCTTTACCGGGGTCTCGCGTCGCACCGCGAACTCCCAGCAAGCCATGCGCAAGATGTTCCGGTCGATAGCCGCGATCTGGTCCAGCGGCCACTCGGGCGCATACTTCGCGATGATGAGATCCAGCTCGTGGGTGAGGGGCAGGACTCCGAAGACGATCTGGCTGGCAAACTCGGCGAGCTCTTCTGCGATGGGGGATTCGTCCAGCCGTTCGTGCAGCACATCGGCTGGAGGGTGGTTCACCATATCGATTTCGTAAAGTACTTGCAGGGCAATGCCGCGCGCCCTGGTGCGGGACTTCATAAGAGATCAGGCCTCGGCCCCCTCGTATTCGATGTTCTCGATATGAACGTCCAGCCGGGCCACATCCATGCCGACCATTTCCTGAATGGCGCGCGCCACTTGCTCCTGCACCGTGCGCCCCACCTCGCGGATATTGACATCGCCTTTGACGATCAGGAAGATATCACCCACCACCACGTCTTCGTGAATGCTGATGCGGATGCCCTGATTCAGCCCCTTGTGCAGGATGCGATCGACCCCGCCGGCGACGGGGGCCATGGCACTGACCCCCGGCACGCTCAATGCCGCCATTCTCGCGATGGTGATCAGCACGTCAGGAGCGACCGTGGTCTTACCGGGAGGGCGGTGATATTCAGACATTTCACTCCTTGCTACATCATGGCCATGCCGCCATCGACTCCGAGCACCTGGCCGGTGATGTATGCGGCCTCCTCGGAGGCGAGGAAAGCTGCTGCGTAGCCGATCTCTTCGGGCTTGCCCTTGCGGCCCAACGGCACCAGCTTCACCGCGGCTTCCAGAATCTCCGGGGACATGGCCTTCAGGATCTCGGTATCCACGAATCCCGGCGCAATGGCATTCACCGTCACGCTCCGTGAAGCGACTTCCCTGGCAAGGGACTTGGTGAAACCGATGACACCGGCCTTTGAGGATGCGTAGTTGGTCTGCCCGGCGTTCCCCATTTGCCCGGCCACCGAGGAGATGTTGATGATCCGTCCGTAGCGCTTCCGGATCATGTGTTTAACGGCCGCCTTCGAGCAATTGAATGTGCCCTTGAGATTGACCGCCATTACCTTGTCCCAATCATCCTCGGACATGGTGAGGATCAGGCCGTCGCGCGTGATGCCCGCATTGTTGACCAGGATGTGCAGGTCGCCGAACGTGTCGATCGCAAACTTAATGAGACTCTGGGCTTCGGCAAAGTCGGAGATATCAGCCTTCAGACAGCTGGCCTTACCTCCCGCATCGTTGATCTCCGCGCACACAACGGACTCGCCCGACTTGTCATTGACAAGCACGGAGGCGCCCCGCCGCGCGAATTCGAGGGCAATGGCTCGGCCGATGCCGCGTCCCCCTCCCGTTACGATGGCAACGCGGTTCTCGAGTGTCAGGCTGTCAGGCATCGAATTCTCCTCTGCGAAGAATTATACATCACGCCCGGCAGGGCGGTCTCGAATGCCTGCAGGTCAGCCGCTGCTCAAGCGGCAGGCTCGGACGGCACTCTCACGCCGAATGCCAATCCGGCACCGCCAGCCAGGATGATGAGCGCTGCAAGCAGGAAGGTATCTTCCCAGAAGCGGATCGGGAACAGCCTGATCAGCGTGTCGGAAAACTCGAATATCCAGCTATTCCCCTGGAAGAACAGGCTGTGGAACCACGCGAAGAAGTTCCAGAACACGTCCGGGTCTATTAGGATGCCGATCGCAACGATCGTACCGATCAGGGCCGCGAACGCGATCGTCAGCCAGCCGCCTCGCTTCAGGCCCCGGAGGTACATGCGCATTTGGCCCGCCCGCCACGCCCAGATTCCCAGGACCGCCAGCACAGCCAGCGATATGTACCAGGCCCGGAAGGTGCCTTGCACCACGTGCTTGACATCTTCCATGTGGCTAAGTTCACGCTCATTGAAGAGCGGCTTGCCGTCAGGGAACCGCAGGTTCCCCAGGTAGGAGATGTCCGATGAGTTCACCAGGTAATTCCACGCGTATCCAGCCCAATGGACCCGCTCCTGGGTCGTGAATCCGTAGTCATCCGGCGGCAGGCCGGGCACGTGGTACTCCACCTGTATGAAGGCGGGAAGCAGCACAACTCGCACTGCCAGGCCGATCAGCGCCATCGGAATCGCCAGCGCCACGATCCATGACAGGACTCCCGTGAGGACGCGATGGTGACTGGCTGGCGCGGCTGCGGCGTTGGTGTCTTCAACATCGGTTGTCATGTGGTTTGTCCGCTTATTGTCCCAGACCCTGCAATTGTCCGCTTAGCGCAAAACGGACGACCATATCGTTCACGATCCATTCGATGGGCGCGCGGTCATCTGTGAACACCTGGGTGCGCTCGTATCCAGGCTTGAGATTGGCGAAAGTAGTCTGCATGGCAGTCAACAGCAGTGGATGAACGCCCGGCTGCTGGGAAAGGAGCGAAAGGTTCGCGGCGAAATCACCTGTCTGGGTGGGCTGCCTGGTGGCGAAGATCATCGTATTGAGAGTGCCCGGTATATCCATGATGTGAACCGAGGGGAAGACGGTTGCCATCGTGGTTGCCAGCCCGTTGATCAGGCGGCGGTCGCCTGGCACGCTGCCGACGTTGATGGCCACCACGCCCGTATCGGTCAGGTGATCGCTGCAGATCTGATAGAACTCCTGTGTCGTCATGTGCGGCGGTATATACGGCGGGCGATAGGCGTCCACCGCGATGATGTCGTACTTGTAGGGGCTCTGTTCCAGATTCCACCGCCCGTCGCCAATGTGGACGTTTAAATTAGGCAGGTCCTCCGCGAAATATCTGCGTCCGACCTCGACGATCTCCGGGTCCAGCTCATAGCCATCGATCTGGATGGGCCCGTACACGGCGGTCGCCTGCCGCGCCGTGGTGCCGGCCGCCAGGCCCACGATCGCCATGCGCTTGATTCGATCTGGCGTCATCCCGCGGTAGAAATACGGCCCGACCAGGAATTGCTCCCATGGGCCCCCGTAGTTCAGCGTATCGGGGCTGTACTCGGAATGGACTCCCTCACCATCGTTCAGACGCAACAGCGTAAACCCGTTGATCTGTTGAACCTGGATGTAGTTGTATGCCGATTCGGCTTCGTAGATTTGCCCGGTGCTGCGTTTGAGGGACTGTCCGGCCGAGATGAGCGCGAGCGCCGCCAGTGCAACCGGCATCCAGCTATGCTGGAGCAAGAGCCGCCGGCTGCCGTATTTCCCAAGCCCTGCCAGTGCCACGAACAGCAGGAGCAAGCTGAATAACAGGAAGGTGTTACGCGTGCCGATGATCGGTATGGTCACCAGCACCGGCAGGAAGGTGCCGATGAACGAGCCGAGTGTCGAAATGCCATAGATCGTTCCGGAGACGGCCCCCGCCGTGCGCGGGTCGTCCACGCTGAGCCGGATGGCAAATGGAGAAATCGTCCCAAGCAGCGTGACCGGCATGCTGAACAGGATGAGCACGGCCGCGAAGGAACCCAGCAGGACCGCCACGTCCAGGCCTTCAAAGGAACGAGCCGCGAAGCGCAGCACCGGGTTGGCAAGATAGGGTACGACACCCAGCGCGAAGGCTCCCCAGGCCAGCACACGATACATGCTGGCAGCATTCGGCCAGCGGTCGGCCCAGCGGCCCCCGAGGAAGTATCCGATCGTGAGATAGATCAGGATCAGGCCGATGATACTGGCCCATACCAGGTTGCTGCTGCCGAAGACATTGCCGATCAGGCGCGACGCCGAAAGCTCGGCTGCCAGCGTTGTCATGCCCGAAGCGAAGACCGTGAAGTATATGTATTTTCTCATTGGATGCCAGATGGAAACCTGCGCTATTATACCGTCCGACCCAGTGCGGCCTTTCCATCCTATAATGTGATATCCAGCGGCTCGTCATACAAACTGTCCGGTCCGGCAGGGTTTTCCGGGCACAGGTCAGGAATCATCGCAACCGAGTAGCCACATGCGAACAGTGTTCTGGGAAGATGACCAGCTCAAGATGATCGATCAGCGGCGCCTGCCCGGTTCTTTGGAGGTCGTCGCATACCGGCATTATGGCGAGGTTGCCGCTGCCATCCGCGACATGGTCGTGCGGGGCGCACCTGCCATTGGCGCTGCCGCCGCGTTCGGCCTGGCGCTGGCGGCGAACGAGTCCAGGCGCTCGTCTCGCCAGGATCTGCTGGCAGACCTGGACGCTGCTTCGGCCACGCTGAAGGCTGCCCGCCCGACCGCCGTCAACCTTACGTGGGCGATGGGCCGCGTAATGGTAAAGGTGCTTGAGTCCGACGAAGGGGGCGATGCATTGCGTGCCGTTGTACTGGCCGAAGCGCAGCGGCTTGCCGATGAGGACGTCGAGATCAACAAGCGCATGGCGCGCCATGGCGCGGATTTGATCCAGAGCGGTGACACGATCATTCACCACTGCAATACTGGTTCCCTGGCCGCCGTCGATTGGGGGACCGCGCTGGGGGTCATCCGCATGGCCCATGAACAGGGCAAGCAGGTCCATGTCCTTGTCGATGAGACGCGTCCCCGCCTGCAGGGTGCCCGGCTGACGGCCTGGGAACTCCAGCAGTACGGGATACCCTACGAGATCATCACGGACGGCATGGCGGGTCACTTTCTCCGGATGGGCCAGGCTCAGAAGGTGCTGTTTGGCGCCGACCGTGTCGCCGCCAATGGCGATGTCGCGAACAAGATCGGCACATATATGTTGTCGCTCGCGGCCCGCGATAACGACGTTCCGGCCTACGCGGTCGTTCCGACCTCCACCATCGATCTCAGCCTGGAGACGGGGAGCCTCATCCCAATTGAGGAGCGCAATCCGTCGGAAGTGCTGGATATGCAGTTTCGCGGGGAACACGTTGCTCCAGAAGGGGCCCGGGCGCGGAATCCTGCCTTCGACGTCACCCCCAACCGCTTGATTTCCGCGATCGTCACGGAGAATGGGGTCGTGTACCCTCCTTTTGTTGACAATCTACCCGAGTTCGTCCTGCCTTGACGTCCGGACGCGCCGCGGCTAAAATACAGCCCGCTCGACTTGCGCCTCCTCAGCAAGGGAGGCGCATTTATTGTCCAGATAGAGTGAAAGCATGCCTCGTGCCACGGAGAACGAACAACCGGAAGAAGCCGCTGAACCACAGGTCGCCGAGCTGACTCAGGCGCGTGCTGAATCGGTGCAAGCCGACCTTGTGCGGATGCACCAGAGCGCGGCCGGGCAGGTCACCGCTGACGACGTGAACCTCCATATGAGCGCGGCGGGTGACGTTCGAGCGTCCATGGTCGAGGGGCATGAGGCCGCTGTGGGGCTGGTCAGCGCCAATGAAGTCTGGATGACTAATAGCGCTGCCGGCGCTGTACAGGGCGACCATGTCGTCGTCGACGGCGGTTCCGGAGTAGTGTTGGGCAGGGACGTGACCCTCCGCAACGCCTATACGGGCGTGGTTGCCGGTCAGCATATCCAGGCCGAAGAGATCCGGACGGTGGTCCTGTTCGGCGGCCGGGTCGAGGGCCCTGTGTACACATCCCTCGGCACTCGCCAGACGCTTATCGCGGCTCTCGTGGGGGGCGCAGCCGCAGGTATTTTCCTGGCGCTGGCGCGGCTTTTCATGCGCCGCGACTGAGGGGCAGGCGTACTATAATGGGAATTCCCCGATTCGAGGGACCGGATGTCTCTCGAGACCCTCGGGTGAGTATCGGTTCCAAATTCATTCTAGAGAGCGAAGGTAACCCTGAAAGAGCAGGGTGAGAGGCGCTCGAGGAGAACAAGATGGAGAAAGTTGTAATCAAGGCGACCAAGCGCGATGTCCGCGGCAAGCAGGTGAACGCGCTGCGCCGGTCCGGAAGGCTGCCTGCCGTGATCTACGGGCGTCGCACCGAGCCCGTCAACATCAGCATGGACGCTCATGACGCCGGCATGGTCCTTGGAAAGATCGGTTCGTCCAGCCTGATCACCATTGACGTGGACGGCACGGAATATCCAGCGCTGGTCCGTGAACGCCAGCGCGACTACATCAAGAATCGCCTGATCCACGTTGACTTCATGGCGGTCTCGCTGACCGAGAAGCTGCGCGCAGAGGTCCGCATCGAGCTTTCCGGCGTCTCTCTGGCCGTGAAGGACAGCGACGCCGTGCTGGTGACCGGTCTTCATTCATTGACGGTGGAATGCCTGCCGGAAGACCTGCCAGAGCACGTGACGGTGGATATTGGCCCTCTTGCCAAAGTGGGAGATAGTATTCACGTGCGTGATGTTTCCCTGGGCGATAAGGTCCAGATCCTCGATGATCCGGACGAGATGATCGTCAATGCGACATACGCCAAGATCGAGGTCGAGGCTCCGGTCGCGGCTGCCGAGGGTGCGGTGGCTCCGGAAGCGGAGGCCGCAGAGCCCGAGCTCTCTGTCGAGCGCGGCAAGAAGGAAGAGGAAGCCGCCGAAGGCGAAGAGAAGAAGAAGTAGCCTGTCTTTTGCAAGTAAAAGGGCGACTCGTCGGGTCGCCCTTTTCGTTTAATGATCGTCCTTGCGACGCTTCGGCTGCTTTTTCTTTTCTCCGTTAGTTGGGCTTGATCCGATGTTTTTTGACCCAGGCCCCGCAACCACTGTATGGCCATGACAACGTAGGCCAAGTTGATGAAACCGAACATGGAAATTACTCCGATGGTTCCAAGCCACTGTCCATTTCTGAAATCGTCGGCCGTTACCACGAGCGCGAGTATGAAAAACGCCAGATAGAAGGGCGCGAGGAAGATTGCCAGCCTCTTCTGAACCATCCATTCGGCGAACCTGCGGTTAGTTACTCTATTCACTCAGTATTAGGGATTGATGTTGTGCTCGGCCTGCTCTTGGGCTTCAGCGATTATGTCAAAGCCCTTTGTGTTTCTTTTCCCCATTTTGCCTCCTACGCCAGCCCCAACACCTTCAGAAAATCCACCGTCATCCTCGCCGTGGCTCCCCAGAGAAGCTCGCCATCGTAAGGGTGAAACGCGATGAGGCTGCGGTTTCGCTCCGGTATCGGGAATTCCCAACGGTTGCGGGTGTCTGCCAGCCAATACAGCGGGATGGTGAAGACGCGAGCTACCTCGTGCTGGCCGACGATGAAGACCGCCGGCCACTCGATCACGCCGACCACGGGTGTTACATGGAAGCTGGTGATCGTGATCATGTTGGGCAGGCGCCCCAGGATACGAACTCTCTGCGGTTCGAGGCCGATCTCTTCCTGGGCCTCGCGCAGCGCGGTCTCCTCCGGCGTGATCTCGCCCTCATCGCAGCCCCCTCCCGGAAACGAGACCTGCCCCTTGTGGCTCTCTACATGATCGGTCCTGCGCGTGAACAACAGGCTCCACTGGTCGTCCTGCCAGAGCAGGGGAACAAGCACCGCGGCGCACTTGAGGCGGGTCTCATCGGTCAGCTCGATCTCCGCATACCCATCCGACGAAAGGCTCGCCGCGAGGAGCGCTTCCCGCAGCCTGCGCTGGATGACCTCCTCGCTCAGCTCAACAGCCATTTCGACATCTCAAGGCTCTACTTATTGATAGGTGGCGCCCCTGCTTAGGTTTCTCCGTGTGCAGGGCTCCCGCAGTACGCGCAGATCGCCGTGTTGCCGTCTGCCCATTCGACCTCGTCCGGACGCATGGGTGCGCCGCATCCGGGGCAGTGGGTTGGCAGAGATGCTCGCTCCGCAGGTGCCGCCGTTTCATGCGAAGGAATACCTTCTCCGAAACCCGGCACTAGCTCGTTCAGGTAGTCGGTTATCTGCTGGGCTTCCTTCTGGAGATTGCGGGCTTTCAGCTCTTGCACGATCCGCTGCCCGATCTTCGAGGCTCTGCCGTGTTGCCCACGGACCGCGAACAACCCGAGGCCTCGCTCCAGGTCTTCGAGGCCGTTAACGGACTGTCCGGCCATGACGAAGCAGCGACCTGCCTGGACATAGAAGAGCGGCGCACGCAGCCCGCCGCGGGCTTCTGCAGCGCGTGCCAGTTGCTCGTAGGCGTTCGCCGCGCCGGCATACTCGCCTGCCGAGAGCATCTGGTTGGCGCGCCGCAATAGTGGGGGAATGTCACCGGCAAACCGGTGGCCAGGCGGACGACCAAAACCTCTGCGCATGGTCAACCCTCTTCTCCTCGTGGCAATTCACTCGGCCGTCGTGCCAGCGCCTTCGGGGGTCATATAACCGGCGCCGATCTCCTTGATGAGTTCACCGGCGCGCGCATCATCGCTCGGTTCGATCCTGCGGCCAAAGATCAGGAAGCCGGTGTGCGCCACCATGCGGTCTGTGGGCCGGATGCGCGCCGGCTCCGGCTTGAAGTAGCGTAACAGCAGCTCGCATACCTCAATGAAGGCAAAGTTGCCGTGCCGCATTGCGAGCAGCAGGTCTTCCACCTGGTTGAAGGTAGGCACCAGGCTGCATAAGAAGGCGCCCGGCTTGAGCGCCCCGCGCACGTGTGCAATATAGTCCCAGGGATTGGGCACGTCCAGGAAGAACGCGTCGCCGTCCGTCTCGTCGATGCCCTGTGCGATGTCCCGCAGCTTGAAGTCCACCCGTGCCGAGAGCCCCACGCGCTCCACGTTCTTCTTCGCCAGGTTCTGCATGTCGGGCCGCACCTCGTAGGAAACCACGCGGCCTTCCGCTCCCACCGCGTACGCGGCAGCGATCGTCATCGAGCCCGAGCCGGTTCCCGCTTCGATGACCTTTTTCCCCGGCCCAACGCCCATGGTGATGAGAATGAAGCCGATGTCTTTCGGGTAGAGGATCTGGGTGGTTCGCGGAAGGTCGGTTAGCAGGTCCGCCAGGGATGGCTGCAGCAGGAAAAACGGAGAGCCCAGGTGGCTGAACACCTGCGTGCCCCAGGGCCTGCCAATCATATCGTCGTGCAGGAGCACACCCCGATGCGTCTCGAATTTGGCGCCGGATTTTAGCGTGAGAATGAAGTGCTTGTGCCTCAGACCGACCAGTTCCGCCAGGTCGCCATCTTGTGCCGCCGAGGAGGTATCGTTCAATGCCATGCAGGTATTGTACCCCCGGCGATTCGTGCTTCGCTGTTTCGCACAGCCGCTGCGTGCTACGCGGCCCGCGCTTCCTAGCTGATAGGATCGGAAGGGGGATGGTGGGACTCCTCCGAATGATTCGCAGTTGACGACAGCGAAGTTGGCCTGGTATCTTCCCCGTCGTCCGCTGGAGTGCGCGGCTCTGCCGCAATGCCTGCCGATGCGCTGCCGCCCTCAGATCGTGCCGGAGAATCCCAGATCTCTGCGGGCTCGATCGCTGCGTTGGATGGGCCGGCCGTTCGGCGGAACTGCCAGTTGATGCCTGCCATGCCGAGCGGTATGCCTACACAGAGGATGCCTAGCACTGCCGCGCCCATGGCGATGAAGGCAATTCCGATCCAGTCCCTGCTGCCGGGTGCCAGCGCCGACCGCAGGCCCCCGTACGTGATCGCCACGACCGAACCATTCCACGCGCCGTGCAGGCTCATTGCGAGCAGGTACATGCCGATGAGCGTGCCAACGCTTCTGCGTGTCCGCAGCATTGCAATGCCCCACCCGGTGAGGCTGGCGGACATGATATGCATCATCGTGCTCGCTCCCCGAACGAGCAGGGTCGTCGTCCAGCCGGCGCCCGGCGTGGAAGAGGCAAGCAGGCTCTCCACCAGTCCAAACGCGGCTCCGCTCATTGCGCCGATGGCAAAGCCCTGAGCCGGCGAGGTCAGCCGGTCGAAAACGGCCCATGTCGTGAGCGACTTGGTCGTTTCCTCGATCAGCGGCGAAATCACCGAAAACACCGCAAAGGCCGCGATCAGCACCAAGGGACTCGTGAGCCACGGGGCTGCGCTGTTGAGCACCTGCTGTATGTCTGCCGAATCCCGTAGCTGATTGGCAAGACGCTGCATGACTGCCAGTTGCTCAGGATGCACTGACACATATGCGGCGACGCCGATCAGCCCAACCACCGCCAGCGCAAGCTCGGCGATCATGGCGGGCACGACGCCCAGCCCGATACCGGATGCCAGCGCACCCCACAGCCGTTCGCGTGAACCCGGATGCAGTCCTCCGGCTGCCAGCACGACGAAGAATAGTGCCGGGATGCCGATCGCAAGCACGAATAGACCGGGCGTTAGCCATCTGGCGACTTGATTCTCCAGCAGATAGCCGGCGCCCGCAGCCGCGCCGGCCCACAGCATCACCAGAAGGCTCCCCTGCCAGATGCGCATGGGCCTCGGTACCGCCGCCGGCACTGCCCGGCCGCGCAACCGTTGAATGCTATAGTAGGCGGCTGGAAGGAAGACGATCCCGATGACAAGAATTGCGCTCGCCAACACGACCAGCTCCAGCGGCGAGTGTTTTCCATCTGCAAGTTGCGCTAGCAAAGGACCCAGCGCTGCGTAAGCGAGGATCAAGCCCGCGACCGAGAAGGCCATTATTGCCCCGCCCGCCGCGCCGAGCGCCAGCACGACGGTTCGCCAATCACCGCGGCGTCCGTCCGTCACCGTTCCTCGATCGTCACACTGTTGATTTTGTCGCCTTGCGGCAGGCCCGGCGTTGATTGCGGATCCCGCTGGGTCAGGCTCTCTACCACGTCCATGCCCTTCGTGACCTGGCCAAAGATCGTGTAGGTTCCGTCCAGTTGCGCTGCCGGGGCGTAGGTAATGAAGAATTGGCTGCCGTTGGTATCCGGGCCGGCATTTGCCATTCCGACGACGCCGGGCTTGTCAAATCTCAAGGAGCTCACCTCGTTCTTGAAGTAGTACCCTGGGCCGCCTGCGCCCGTGCCGCTTGGGTCGCCGGCCTGCGCTACAAAGCCGGGTATGACTCGATGGAACGTAACTCCGTTGTACCAGCCATGTTCCGCGAGGAATACGAACGAGTTAACTGCCAGCGGGGCTTCTTCTGGATACAACTGAATCACAATGTCGCCGCGCTCCGTATGGAGCGTGGCCGTATACCGCTTATTGGGATCGATACGGAAGGGCGGGCATGTGCTGAACTGCCTGTCTCCAAGAGCGACGAGGCCGATCGTTGTGTTCAGGCCGTCGTAGCTCATCGCCGGCCGCTGTTGCAGCGCACCATTGATGAAGACGGTTGGAATGGCAGCGATCCCGAGCTTGCTTGCTTCGCTGTACATCGATGCGACCCGGTTGGTCGTGTCCGAACTGGTCAGGTCCTCTTTGAAGCGAGCCGGATCGAGTCCCATGCTGCTTGCCTGCCCCACGATCCAGGTCTGGAATGCCTCCGGTGAGAGCTTTGTCCACGCTTCATACTGACCATGCAGCAGGGCCCGCATCTCCCAGAACTTCCCCTGGCTCCCTGCCGCAATTGCTGCCTGCGCCGAGAGTTGGGACTTGTCCAGCGTCGCTACCACAGAGGTGGGTACGGGATACGGGCGTAACACCACGCGCATATCGTTTGGATGATCCTTGTGGAGCTGATCCAGTACGCGGTTGAAGATCTCGCATTGTGCGGATTGAAAGTCGCAATAAGCCAGCAGCGTCACAGGTGCGTTCTCGGGGCCGCTCACGTAGTCGGTTGTGGACACGGGGGGAAGTGCCTGCGACGCCGCTGCCGTCGGCTTCGCGCCGATTAGGCTGCAGCCCATTTCCGATGTGGCGGTGGCGACCGGCGCCACGGTCGGTTTTGGGGTGGATGTAGCCACGGGCGCGGCTTTCGGTGAGCAGGTCGCAAGCGTTGCCGTCCCCAAGATGGCTGTCAACAAGACCGTGCGAAGCATTCCATTTCCCTTTTGCTACCCATCTCTGTATTTACCATCCCTGTCACGGGTTACGGCGCTCTCCTATTGTCTCACAGCCTGCTTCAACTGGTCGAAGGAAGTCATCCACGATATCCGGTTCAGGAAATCGGAGAGCGACTTGCTCTGTGCCCGCAGTGCGCGCACAGCCGGACCTACAGGGTCTTCTCCAGCCGCGCCGCCCGGCACGTCCGCATAGGCTCCGTAGAATGCAAAATAGGCCTGGTTCAACCGCCGGATATAGTCCCCGTTCTGGACGAAGAGTTGCCGCCTGTGCTCCATATAGCTCTCGGCCTGATCGATCTTCCCCTCCGCCAGCAGCGCATCGACAGTCACCCGCGTCGTGTGCATCTCAGCCCGGAAATCAAATGCCGGACGTCGGACGTCTCCCGGATTTGGATGGTCGGACGGGAAGGCGATCAGGTTCAGCGAAGGCGGCTCCGAGCTGTGCAGGTCAGGATAGTAACGATGCAGGATCTCCGCGCCGATCTCTCCGCCCACGATATCCGCCGTGGTTTCGTTCATCGTTCGGAGCTCCGGCGTGTGGTCGTACAGCAGCCCCAGCGGCCTGAATTCCAGGAAATTGTGCGTCCACTCGTGCGCGATCGTGCTGGTTAGCCAGTTCAGATCGGTTGTCCGCATGATCATCGTGGGGTAAACGCCCACGCCGCCGATCGGGACGACCAACGATGAAACGTCCAATCCGGAGTCCACGCGATCTTCGAGTTCCGTCTGCTGGTCAGCGGTCAGGCCCGGCGTGATCGAGATATTGGCGCTCTGCTCGATGTGGTTGCGCGGCGAGACGATCAGCGCGTCCGGTACCGAAGTCGAATGATACAGCACCGAAGGGATGGGCTGCCCCAGGGCGGTCAGCCCCTGGTCTGCTGCAACGGTGGCAACCTGTCCCTGCAGCACACCTTCAGCGATCGGCGCCAGCGCGCCCTGCCTGGCGTCCAGGGCGTCAAGCTGCGACCGTATGTGCGCAGAGGCCGCCTGCTTCTCGGTAATGGACGGGTCAGCGTAGATCTTGTTGAGCGCATCCTCCGCTTCGATGATCTGCCGCGTCAGCTGCAGGTAATCCGAGACCGCCGTCTTGTCAGACTCTGGTTTCATGTAACCCGGTATGCCGATGGCGCCCTGCTCCAGCTTCAGTCCGGCCGCATTGAGCATCCATGACACATAGTCGAATTCGATGTTCCGCGTATAGGCGCGCACCCGGTCCACCTCGTTGGCCGGCCGCGGCGCGCTGGCCGTCAGGACCGCGATGCCTGCCAGCGAAAGAATAACATACTCAAATACCCAGCTTACCCGATATGACATGGGCGGCATTATAACGATGGGGTATTAGAAAGACATAAGCACCGTGTAGGGATTCTGCCACTCGTGTCAACCTTCGATTCGTTTGAGCCGGTGTCTTGCCCGCGGGCGGAGAATCAAACAAGGGCCCGCTCCACTGGAACGGGCCCTTG
>DATKAF010000085.1:0-3490 GCA_035498395.1 Anaerolineales bacterium | reverse complement strand
GGGAATACGCGGACCCTCGGCTCACGAAGCCGCCTGAGGACCTGATGAAGCGAGGCGGCGCGTACTACTCCACGCTGGCAACCGAATTGATCGAGTCTCACTGCAATGACCTGGGGCATGTGCATGTCGTGAACGTCCGGCACAACGGGCAGGTGAAGGGCTGGCCGGAGGACTGGGTGGTCGAGATGCCCGCCCGCGTGGACCGGAAAGGAGTCCACCCATTGTCCGCCGAGCCGCTGCCGCCTGCCTGCTTCGGATTGATCGCCCAGGTCAAGATGTACGAACTGCTGACGGTGGAGGCGGGCGTGCACGGGGACCGCAACGCGGCGTACCAGGCGCTGTTGTGCCACCCACTGGGGCCGAGCGCGGACAACGTGCAGAGCGTGCTGGATGACCTGCTGGCAACGAACCGTCAGTGGCTGCCGCAGTTCCATCAAGGGGAGGCCTGATGCGCTATTTCTTGGGCATCGACGTTGGCGGCTCCAAAACGCATGCGCTCATCGCCGACGAGAGCGGCTGTGCGGCCGGCTTTGGCACCGCAGGCACCGGTAACTACCAGGGCGTTGGATATGGCGGATTCCGGAACAGCCTGCACCAGTCCACGCGACAGGCGCTGGCCGCCGCGGGCATACAGATGGCTGATATCGCGGGGGCAGGGTTCGGCATCGGAGGTTACGACTGGCCGTCGCAACTTCCGAAACATCGCAGCGTGATCGACAGCCTCGGGCTGGATTGCCGCATGGAGATCGTGAATGATGCCGTCATCGGCCTCGTGGCGGGGACCAGTGAAGGATGGGGGATCGCGATCGTGGGCGGAACGGGCTGCAATTGCCGCGGCAGAGACCGGCAGGGCCGCGAAGGGCGCGTGACCGGAGAAGGCGGCCGTTTCGGGGAATGGGGAGGCGGTATCGAGCTGGTCGGGAAGGCTCTCCAGGCGGTCAGCCACGCCTGGAGCCGGCGCGGCCCCCAAACGGAGCTGTCCAACACCTTCATGCAGCTAACCGAGGCGGCCAGCCTGGATGATCTCATCGAAGGCATCGACCTCGGGCGGTATGAGCCGAACGCGAGCTGGGCACAGGAGGTGTTCCGGGTCGCTTATGCAGGCGACCCGGTTGCGAAGCAAGTGATCGCCTGGGCTGGGCGCGAGGAAGGTGAGCTAGCCTGCGCCGTGATCCGGCAGCTTGATCTGCAAGAAGAGGCCTTCGAAGTCGTTCAGATCGGCGGGCTGTTCGATGGCGGGCCGCTCTACACCGATGTGGTCCACCAGACCATCCTGGATCTTGCGCCGAAAGCCAGGTTCGTGAGGCTGAGCGTGCCGCCCGTAGTAGGAAGCGTGCTGCTGGGAGCACATGCAGCAGGGCTGCCAACAGCAAGGATACGGGAGCCCTTGATCAGGACAACGGAAGAATTATTGCGAGCAGAAAAGACCGACTAATGCGGACGGCAGTCCCCGCTGCCTGCCAGACAAAAAGTCGCAAGCGCTGATGAGGGGCTATTCCAACTCACGACGAACCGAATACTCTCCCGATTCAATTTGCGACCGGTTCCGTCATCTGCGTGGTGATCTCGAACTTCGGCGGCTTCTCCAAGTGCTTCTTTACGGCGCACAGCTCGGCGGAGCGAATCAGCGAGTCGCGGTACTTCTCGGGGAAGCCCGGCGGCAACTGGATCTCCAGGTCGATCTTCTCTACCATGCCGTTGTAGGGATTGCTATGGACCCGTTCCACGATATGGATTCCATCCGTAGGCAGGTTCCTCTGGCGACAAAATCCCATGACGTAGACGCCGGCGCACGTGCCGATGGACGACAGGAACAATGCGAACGGCGTCGGAGCGCTCGCCTCAGGCGGCTGGTCCGTCGTCACGTCGAAGTTGCCGAAGTGAGCGTCCACACGCGAGCCGCCCGGGAAGTCAATGATCATTTCCATCTAGTTCAAGCTCCTTACGAGATATGAATTCGGTGCTCGTTACTTACCCGCCCGGATCTTCGAGCCGCTGAGCGGCATTCTGAACAGCGGGGCAAATATGCAAAAATCGAAGATGCCCGCCAGGAAGGGTACCATACCAACAAGTGCTATGACCAGCCCAACCGCGCCGTGCAGGCTCAGCAATCCCCAGGCAACTAGGGCTAATCCCGCCAGGATGCGCACAATCCGACCATTTCCAGAAGCGAGGAAGCTAATCAAAGGGTTCATTCTGCAAATATCTCCTTTTGCTTGATCTTGAAGTTGCCCCCAGTATATGAAAACACCCTTATCTTGTCTGTAACAAAGTCACATTTCGGAGCGGGCTGAAAGCTCCTCTGCGTCCAGTATTTCAACCTGTCCCCGGGTGACTTCGATCGAGCCAGCCGCGGCGAAACCCTCCAGTATGCGGCTGACGACCTCCCGCGACGTGCCCAGCTCCGCGGCAATTTCCTGATGCGTGACCTGAAGGACCGTTCCCTGATCGGCACGCCTCAGCAGGAGAGCCGCCACGCGGGCGTCCATCCGGCGGAACACCACCTCGTCGACAATGGCCATCGTGCTTGCCAGCCGCTGGGACAACAGGTCGAACAGGAATGCCCGCCACTCATCGTAGCGACGGATCCAAGCCCGGAAAGTCTCGGATGGGATCATGATGGCTTCCGCCTCGCTCTCGACCAGCGCGATGGCGGGGAATGTCTGCTGGTTCAAGATGGCGTTGGCAGTTAGGATGCAGCTTTCGCCGAGACCGAAGCGGTAGAGCGTGATCTGTCGGCCATTCTCACCCACCTTGTAGACGCGGACATTGCCGGAGAGCATCAGGGCGATGGCCTGGACCGCGTCGCCCTCCACGAAGATATCTCTTCCCGCGGGAATGCGCATGTGGTATGCCGCCTGCCGGAACTCGTGCGCCACCGGGCTGTCTGCCTCTTTCAGGAACGGCATCGCCTCGGCAATTCGATGGTAGTACTGGTCCTCAAGCATCTGCCTGCTGCCAATCTCCGGAGCCCGCTGCCCAATCCAGCGCGCGGGTTTGTCTCTGCACCGGGAAGATTATAAGGCTATCCATACCTCGGCCCCGACACGCTGACATTACCAACTGACGCTACGATGCTAATCACGCAAGATTGAGGATGAGTCGTGCCGGATGCTGTCAATCGCGCCGGCAGCGTGTTCCCCCAACCGCAGCCGATCTGCAACCAAAAGAGGAAAGGCGTCCCGAGGCCTCAATGCTGATCAGGCCGCCGCGATGGGTGTTCAGGCGCTGCAATTTTCCTCACTGCTAATGTGCTTCCTTGCTCGGTGACTGGAAGCGAGGGACCGACGATTAATTCGCCCTGGAAGACGCACCTGCATTCGCACTTTCCATCTCGTGCTGCACAGCCTGCGTCAACTCTGGATATCGGAACTGGTAGCCTGCCGCAAGCAATTTGGCCGGCTCCATGCGCCGGCTGGCAAGCATGAACTCTTCGCCCATCTCGCCCATCACCAGTCGGATCACCGGGGTAGGCATCCTGCCGCCCGGT
>DATKAF010000084.1:0-24750 GCA_035498395.1 Anaerolineales bacterium | reverse complement strand
CCCCGGCTGGCTGCGCTTCTCGTTGACGTTCGTCGTGCCGGTGGCGTTCGCCACCACCATGCCCGCCGAAGCCCTGACCGGGCGCATTACCCTGCCGGTGCTGGCTGGCGCGGTGGCGCTTGCCGCACTGCTCGCCGCCCTCTCACGCATCGTCTGGCGCATCGGCGTGAGGCACTACTCGGGCGCCTCGGCGTGAAGATGAATCGGAGATTCCAGAGGGGGATGCCTCAGGCCTGGCTGCGCTTGTCCGGAGGGCTTGCGCGCCTGGGTGAGATCGGGACGAACTTGTCCGGTGAAACAACGAGGCTGCCCAGGAAGACCCCCAGGGCAATGGCGGTGATCAGCACGACCATCTCGCCCAGGCCGATCATGGCGCTCGTGTAGTCCTGGCTCAGGATGCGGGTCACGCTGAGCAGGCCGCGCGCCCCCGGGACAAGGAACCAGAAGGCAAGCTGCTGCGACACCAGCGCGGGCGTGCGCCTCGGCGAGCGACCGATGATCTCGGAGCTGAGCGCCATGAACGTCGCGCCCAGGAATGCGCCGAAGTAGGGGTTGAACAGCGACTCCCCGACCGTCTGGGCGATCATCGCAATGAACAGCACCAGCAGCATCCACCACAGATCGCGGTTCGAGCCGGAAAGACGTATGAAGGTCCCAACGCCGAACAGGATGGTCCCCAGCAGCGGCGCCCACCACGGGAACCAGGCTGCCTCGTAGGAGGAGACCATGGTGCGCGGCAGGTTCGATATGTTCAATCCGACCGCGATGCCGATGAACAGCAGGAACAACGTGGCCGCGCCGTACATCAGCCGCGAGGAGCCGGAGATCAGGTTCATGGATGCCAGCTCGATCATGCCCGTCGTCAGGGTGGCACCCGGCAGGAACATGATGAGCGGCGGGATGATCAGGTTCGCCGCGCCATACACCCAGCCCGCCTGCGTGAGATTGAAGATGACCGTCGAGACCAGGATGGATGCAATGACCGGCAGCAGCAGGTTGAAGCGCGGCCATTTGCTGAAGGCCAATACCAGCAATGCGACGAACAGCCCCGCCGTGGCGGTGACCGATACGGCCTGTAGATCGGGCCGGAATCGCAGTGTCAGGCCGATGATCGAGATGACGTAGGCGACGACCACCAGGATCGCGCTGAAACGCGGGCCCAGCGCCCGGACGTGGTCCACGCGGGCGGAAGCCTCCCGGGGCGAGATGCGCCCGCGGGTCAGGTCGTCGATCACCTCGAGCAGGGCCGAGAATTGGTTAAGCGGCAGTGAGGTCGACCGCTGCACGGCGAAGTCCGTCAGTTCATAGATCGATTCTCCCAGCTTCAGCATGAGAACGTTGGGCAGCGCCACGACCTCGCTCTCGACCTCGTACGTCATGGCGATCTTCGTCAGCGCGTTCTCCACCACGCCGACGGCGCTGCCGGAGGCCAGCAGCCCCTTGCCGATCTTCAGCATGCATTCGAGCAGTTCGGCGTTGTCTGTCTGCGCCGCGGCTGGTGCTTCGCCTGCCATTGCAGTGGTCACGAGTCCTTCGATCTTATGTCAGGCTATTTATTCAGGTCGACGAGCGGCGCAGGGCGCAGGCCATCCAGAGGCGGCTGCTGGCCGGGTTCGAGGCGCATCACGTTGATGTTGAGGAAGCCGTAAACTAGTCCCAGCAGGAAGTTCAGGAAGTTGAAGAAGCAATACGGCAGATAGACGAACGTGGAGACGCCCAGCGCGGCAGACATGTACGCGCCGCACGAGTTCCACGGGATGAGCGGCGATGTGACCGTCCCGGAGTTCTCCACGGCGGTGGCAAGCGTCTCCGGGTGAATGCCGCGCTCGCGGAACGGGATCATGAACATGCGCGCCGGCAGGACGATGGCGATGTACTGGTCGCCGCCGATGATGTTCAGTCCCAGCGCCGTGAGCATTACGGTGGCGATCGAGCCGCCCGCCGATTTGACCCGGTTAATGATCGGGTTGATCAGCCGGGCATTGAACCCGCCAAAGTCCATCATGGCCCCAAACGACATGGCGCCCAGGATGAGCCAGACGGTGGAGAGCATGCTGCTCATGCCGCCGCCCGTGAATAGCTTATCGATATCCGGGAAGCCGGTCGAAAGCGAGAAGCCGTTCGCCATGCACGACCAGATGCTCTTGATTGCCGCTAGCGGATAGCTCAGGCTTGGGTCGTTGGCGAAGGCCGTGATGAGCTGAGGCTGGGTGAACACGGCTACCAGCGCGCCCACCAGCGTACCGATCAGGATCGAGAGAAAGGCCGGATATTTGCGAAGGCCGAGCAGCAGCAGGGCTACGATGGGGATCAAGGTCCATAGCGTAATGTTGTAGACGCTGCCAAGCGCCTGCAAAGCCGCCGCGGTGCCGACGGGCGGTGCGCTGATCTCGGCGTAGCGGCCGATCAGGAAGAAGATCACCAGCGAGATCAGGTATGCGGGGATCGTGGCCTTTGCCATGCTGCGGATGTGGGTATAGACATCGCTGCCGACGATCTGCGGCGTCAGGATGGTCGTCTCCGACAGCGGCGTCATCTTGTCGCCGAAGTAGGCGCCCGAGATGACGGCCCCGGCAGTGATGGCAGCCGATGCATGGATCGCCTGGGACATGCCGATGAAGGCCACACCCACGGTAGCAGCGGTCGTCCACGAGCTGCCGGTCACCAGTCCGATGATGCCGGTGAGCAGCGCCGCGGCCAGATAGAACCACGCCGGGTCGATATACTTGATGCCGTAATAGATCACCGTGGCAATGGTGCCGGACATGTTCCAGACGCCGATCAGCGACCCGACCATGAGCAGGATCATAATGGCGCTCATCGCCAGCGAGATGCCCTTGACGATCTCTTCGCCGAGCCGTTCCCAGCTGTGCCCGTTCTTGTGAGCGACCACCGCCGCAACCACGGCGCTCATGAACAGGGCCACCTGCAATGGACCCAGCGCGGCGTCGAGGCCGAACAGCACGATCGAAAGGGCGAGCAGGAGGATCATGAAGAGCAGCGGTATCAGCGCGTCGACCAATGACGGCTCGCGGACTGCTCGTTCCTTCTCGACGGTGTTCGCATCCATGGCTGCGTGTCTCCCTTGCTATACGGTTGTGCGTATGGCGGGCGTCTTCACCAATGCTAGCCCGGCGGGTTCCCCGTGTCCTCGGCTCGCACTTCCCGCTTGCTGATCGCCCGCCAGACGCCCTCCACCACCCAGGCCAGGATGATGGTCCCGACCAGGATGGCAAACGTCTGCGGGGCAGTGAGCAGCGTGTACCATGCAAACAGGAGGATCGCCAGGCTCGTCGCCACCAGCGTGAGGTACAGCATCAACCGCGAGGCACCCGTGTCCTTGACCATGCGCAGGTGCGCCACGGTGACCAGCACGAAGATCGCCAGCGCCACCGCGCTGCCGATGGAGGCAATGGCGCTCACGTCGAACAGCACCGCCAGCAGGATGATCAGCATGGCCGAGATGACCAGGCCCTGTGTGCCCCCGGAACGGCGGCGCCTCTTCAGCCCGAAGATGGGAGGCAAGTGTCCGTCCTTGGCCATCGCGTAGGTCGCGCCGATGGAGGCGTAGAGCTGCGAGTTGATTGCGCCCGTGGTGGCGAACACGGCCGCAATGGAGATCATGGTGTAGCCGAACGCGCCGAAGATCGGGAGAGCCGCGACCGCCAGCGCCGTATCCGCATTGGCGATTACTTCGTCCACCGTCAGGGTGCCGAACACGCCGATGGCAAGCGCCACGTACAGCAGCATTGTGAACCCGATGGCGATATACATGGCGCGCGGCATGTTCTTCTGCGGGTTCTCGATGTCGCCTCCGGAGAACGAGATCACACCGAAGCCCAGGTATGCGAAGAAGGTCAGCGCAACGCTCGCCAGGATGTAGCTCATGGGAGGATAGCCGGACGGCGCCAGGAGCGACGGGTTCAGGTTCGCCAGCATGGCGATGGCGAACCCGCTCAGGACGATGAGCACTACCGTGACGATGACCGTTTGCGCCCGCGTCACGGCTTCCGCGCTGATCGAATTGAGGAAGGTCAAGAGCACCACGATCGCAACGGCGAAGACCTTGACCCACAACTGCGGCGCGGACTCGCCCCAGATCAGGCTGGTGGCATAGTTGCCGAATGAGACCGCCACCATGGCGGTCACGATGATGACCGAGAAGTAGCCCAGCATCACCACGCCGCCGGTGAACAGGCCCTTCCCGAACCCGCGCACGATCCAATCGATCAGGCCGCCCGAAGACGGATAGCGCGAGCCCAGCTTTGCGAAGGAGTAACCTTGCAGCAGGGCAATGATGCCGCCGGTCAGGAACGAAACCCACACCGCCGCGCCCGCAATGACTCCCGCCTCCCCGAACAGAGCGAAGATACCGGCTCCGACCATCGAGCCAATGCCGATGAACACGGCTCCGCGCAGGTTGATGGATCCCTTCTTCTCTTGCGCTGGTGCGGACTCAAGCGCCTGTTCTGCCATGGTTCCTCCTGAAGATCGTGATCTGCTGGAGCCGGCGTCTGCTCCTCTCGCCTCCACGGCAAAGCGCGCAACCGCCCGGATGCGCTGCCCATCCACGTCATCGGGTTGGCATACCGCTAAGACCTGCTGCGTAACTCCATTCCCCGCGTCAAATTATGGAGCGAACCGCGGCGGGTGTCAATTCACGCTTGTTGCAACTCCGGGGGAGGTGTTGCGAGGCCGGTTCAACATTTCGATGAGAACCCCTCGGGTCGTCTCTGACAGGATTCCCCCGTTAGACAGTGTTTCTTGGATCCAGTCCTAATTGCTCACACATTGTGCAGGCCTCCCCTCCCCTTTAGGGGATCGCGGAGCATTCCGTAGCGCAGCGGAGGGGATGGTCGGAGCAGGGTCTCTGCGAGAAATTGCCATTTAAGAAACAGTCTCTTGGCGCGTCCCGTGAAAAACGAGGACACCAGGGGTTTGCTCCTGCTTCCCTGGTGTCCTGTTGTGCTTGCCGGGCTCAGGCTGCTTGTTCCGCCATCCTGAGGGAAAGCCGCTCCCCTAGTGACAGGTGCCGATTCCGGAATCCGTCTCGGTCGAACCGGCTACCGGCACGAACTGGAACTTGTAGCTGCCCGGGTGCAAGGTCAGCTTCAATACGCCGAACGTCTTGCCGATCTGCCGCGCCCGGTTCCCCGATGCGCCCAGGCTGCGCACATTCGCCAGCGGCGCGCCGCCCGTGCCTGCGACGATCTCCGTGACGCCCAGGGCGTTGTTCCGGTTCCCGTTGGCATCCTGCGGATAGAACCGCTGATAGTAGTGGGTATGGCCGGCGAGGTACAGCTCCACATGGTGCTGGTAGAGGGTCTCAAAGATCGTCCTTAGCTCCGGATATTGCGTTGCCGAGGTGGAATAGTACGGATGGTGCATAAAGGCGATGGTGCACAGCGACGGATCGGCCGCCAGGTCGGCTTTCAGCCAGTTAATCTGCGGCGAGCCGGGCTGGCAGCTCACTTTCATGCTGTCGAACACGCAGTTGGAGTTCAGGCCGACGAAGTGCCAGCCGCCGAGGTTGAAGCTGTACCAGCCTTCGCCGCGCGTTCCTACTGGTCCGGTCGTCTTGCCGATGCCATCCCAGTAGTCATAGTATCCGCCGCCCAGGTTCTCATGATTCCCGATCTCGGGGCGCGATGACGGGCGGAAGGCGCCCCAGGTGGGATCGTAGAACGTCGCGAAATTGGTGTACGGTCCCTTGAAGATCAGGTCGCCCAGGGGCAGGAACGCCTTGGCGTGCATGTTCGCGACAAGGTTCGTCGTACCCACGCCCTGGCAATCGGTGGTCGTGCATTCCATGTCGCCCACCGCCGCCACCACGAAACTTGGCGGGGGATCGGGTCTCAGCGCGATCAGCTCGGTCACGTTGGCCCCGGTAAGCATATCCTCCCTGGCAGCCGCCACGCTCGTGATCCCGGCTGCAGCGCTCGCAACGGAGCCGGGACCCGGTAGTGCGGCTCCCACCGCGATCAGCAGGCAGATCATCAACTTGGGCAGACTTCGAGAGAACGAACGTTGATTCATCCCTGAGACACTCCTGTCGATATTCGGATGTAATAGATACTCCGGTGGGATATACTCGCCTACACTATAGTGACGGAGATTCTTTGCTTGCGTCACGCTTCCCGGCGTGTTTCGTGGGTAGCTTTCCCGAGCAGCAGGGCAACATAAAAGAAGGCCTGCCTCCAAAGAGGCAGGCCTGGATGACAGTCAGATGCCCCGATATGCAGCCCTGCGCTATTGCAGGCCGAACCAGCGCCTCCGGCGGCTTGCGCCGAACTCCTTCTTTTCCGAGACGAGCTCCTCGGACGCCTCCGCATATGTCCCCGTGGGAGTAGGTCCCGATAGGAAGTCCACTTCGACGCGCCCAACCTTTCCAGCACCGAATTCGATGTAGCACGTGCCATCGCCCTTGTAAGCGCCGGGTTTCTCTCCGCGCTTTGCATTGGCGATCAGCTCAGCAGCCACGATGCGCGCCGCGCCCTCGGCGAACACACCTGCCTTGGCCGTACCAACGCTGGTCACATCACCGATTGCATACACGCCGGGAAAGGCTGTTTCGAGGGTCTTCGGATTGACTGGCACCCAGCCGTCCTGGGACATGCCGCTTACCGCTACCACGTCCGGCACGCGGTGTTTGGGGATGCCGAGGAACAGGTCGTACGGCATCTCGGTTCCATCGTCGAGGACTGCCATGTGCCGCTGCAGGTCGAGAGCGCGCACGAGGCAGTTGGGAACGTAGGTAATCCCCCGGTAATGAAAAGAAGAGAGCAGCGCCTTGGAGGTGGCTGGCGACGGCGGGATGGGAAGGCCGAACGGCATGACCAGGCTGATCGTGCAGGCCTCGCGGACACCGCGTGCGATCAGTTGGTCGTGCAGCAGCAGCGCCGCCTCGCTGGGGGCAGGCGGGCACTTGAAGGGAGTCGATGTTACACCGACGATCGCATTGCCGCGTGTGAAGCCGGGCAGAACCTCGCGCAGGCGCTGCGCACCTGCAAAGGAGTAGAACTCGTGTCCGCCTTCGACCAATCCTGGCGTGGATGCGGGGTCATAATCTGCTCCGAGGGCGACCACGAGTACATCCGCATCGTAGCTGCCCCGTTCCGTTGTGACCTGGCGGTGAGCCGGGTCAATGGCAGTGATGATCTCTTGGCAGAAGCGCACGCCGGGCTTTCGGATGTTGCTATAAGCGATCTTCACCGCCTCCGGAGCGACGCGGCCGAACATCACGTCGAGCTTCGAGAAGCCGAAAAAGAAGGTATCGTTCCTGTCGATCAGGGTAAGGTCGAGGTCATCGCCGAGCGCGTCCGATAACATCGAGGTCAGCTCGAGGCCGCCGAATCCCGCGCCGAGTACGAGTACGCGCAGCTTGCTCATGCTTCTCCCTTTGGTTGGTGCTACCAGTCATTCGCATCAAACTGCGGCGGGTATTAGACCACAGATGCAGGCGGATGAACATAGGGCAAATGCAACCATCGGTGACTTTCCGGAGCAGCAGCGCCGTCATGCGGGCTCCATTAGATTTCGGTAAGCGATCGTGCGGCACGCTTGACAGAACCGCAGGCCGGGAGGTATAAGTCCTACCGCAAACGAAACCCTCGTTAGGTGAGGCGTCTGCGTGGACAACAGGCCATTGCCCCGAAACGTCGAGAGACGCCAAGGGGTAGACCAGGCGGAGTCGGCATAAGGCTCTGCTCAAAGTGGCTGGGATGCACGTTCCCTCACGGCCCGCAGTGCCAAAGCTCAACCAGAGAGGCAGCCCGCATCATTGCGCGGCCGTTCGACGTGTACGCCTCCTGGTGATGTATCAGGAGGCTTTTTGTTTGCCGCTGCGCCCGGCTCGGTCCAATTCAAGGCACAGCTGGAAAGGAGTTCCCGGATGGAGTCGGGAAGTCACCGTAGTTCACCCACTCACAGGCGAAATGCCGCGACGATCACTTTGCCGCCAACGGTCTCGTTTCCGCTTTTCATCATGCCATAGAGCATGATTCCAGGGGGAATTCAGGCTGCTCGACCGGGAAACGCCGCCTTTCGCCTGCCGCGAAGGCGTTTTTGTTGCCTTCGGACTTGGGTCTTATTGGAGGCAGACATGGTGTTTCAGACAAGAGCAAGCTTCAAGCTGCTGATCTTCCGACAAGTCACTAGGCTGGACACGCCGCGCACGCCAGCCCATGGCGCGCGCGATGCTGTGCCGTTACGTGAGCTCTTCAGGTTTTGACTCGTATCCGGTCTCGATACATCGGCATTATACAAATCTGGAGGCACACATGGGATTCTTCGGGACGATTTTTACCGCGCCGCCGCGCTGGGCTGCGCTTGGGCGCTCCGGCAGCATCAAGATTTCAGAGCTTCTCGGTCAGAGCGCGCGCCAGGATGCTTCTGTCACCCTGCAAAAACTGAATACAACCGCCAGCGGTCTGGCATCGCAGGAGGCCGGGGTCCGCCTGGAGCAGTACGGCTACAACGAAGTCGCCAAGGAAAAGCATGTGTCCTGGCTGATGCGCCTGTGGGACAACGTCAAAAACCCGCTGGTCATCCTGCTCTCCGTACTGGGCGTCGTCTCGTATGTCACGGGTGACATACCGGGCACCATCATCATATTCATGATGGTGCTGCTCGGCATCGTGTTGCGCTTCGTGCAGGAAAGCCGGGCCGACGACGCGGCCGAGAAGCTGCAAGCCATGGTCAGCACGACGGCCACCGTCGTGCGCGAAGGCAAAGCCATGGAGATTCCGCTCAAAGAGCTCGTCCCGGGCGATGTGGTCCGTCTCTCTGCAGGCGACATGGTTCCCGCCGACGTCCGCCTGATTTCCACGAAGGACTTGTTCCTCAACCAGGCGGCTCTCACCGGCGAATCGCTCCCCGTCGAGAAGCTGGCCGCTCCGGCCACGGAAGAGGCCGCCAGCCCGCTCGAAATGCCTAGCATCTGC
This sequence comes from Anaerolineales bacterium, assembly GCA_035498395.1. Taxonomy (GTDB): domain Bacteria; phylum Chloroflexota; class Anaerolineae; order Anaerolineales; family Villigracilaceae; genus Fen-1038. Next base: position 15,808 of record DATKAF010000084.1, on the reverse strand, counting down.
TTCATGGGCTCCAACGTCGAAAGCGGTACGGGGCTGGCAGTCGTCGTGCAGACGGGCAGCTCCACCTATTTCGGATCGCTGGCCGGGAGTATCGTCGGTCAGCGCCAGATGACCGGCTTCGACAAGGGCGTGAACAGCTTCACCTGGCTCATGATCAGCTTCATGGCTGTGATGGTGCCGTTGGTGTTCCTGTTCAACGGTCTGAGCAAGCACAATTGGGTGGAGGCCTTCCTCTTCGCGCTGGCGGTTGCCGTGGGACTGACGCCCGAGATGCTGCCAATGATCGTCACGGTCAACCTCTCCAAGGGCGCCATCTCCATGTCGAAGAAGAAGGTGATCGTCAAGCGGCTGAACGCCATCCAGAACTTCGGCGCCATGGAGGTGCTCTGCACCGATAAGACCGGCACCATCACCGAGGGCCGGATCGTGCTGGAGAAGTACATGGATGTGCAGGGCAATCCAAGCGAGCACGTCCTGTTCTACGGCTACATGAACAGCTACTACCAGACCGGTCTCAAGAACCTGATGGATGAAGCCATCCTGAAGCACGTCGATGTCAACGACCAGCAGTTGGTGGATGAGCGGTATCGCAAGATCGACGAGCTTCCGTTCGATTTCCAGCGGCGGCGCATGTCGGTCATCGTCGAGAACAACCAGAACCAGCACATCCTGATCTGCAAGGGCGCGGTCGAGGAGATCATGCACCTCTCGACCCACGTGGAAGTGAAGGGCGAAGTGTTGCCTGTGACCGCCGAGCACGATGAGCACCGCAAGCAGCGCGTGCGCCAGCTGAACTCGGAAGGATTCCGCGTGATTGCCGTGGCCTACCGCGTCTTCCCCGGCGACAATGATACGCCGCACTACGCCATCCCAGACGAGTCGGACCTCACCCTGCTGGGCTACATGGCGTTCCTCGACCCTCCGAAGACTACCGCACAGGAGGCCCTGAAGAAGCTCCATGACAACAATGTCAGCGTCAAGATCCTGACGGGCGACAACGATATCATCACCGGCACCATCTGCCGCCAGGTCGGGATTCCCCTGGAGACCATGCTGCTCGGGCCGGCCATCGAGGGCATGAGCGATCCCGAGCTGGATGCCAGCGTGGAGAAGGTGAACGTGTTCGCCAAGTTATCGCCTTCGCACAAGGAGCGGATCATCCGGGCCTTGCAGCGCCGCGGGCATGTGGTCGGCTTCATGGGCGACGGCATCAACGACGCGCCCGCCTTGAAGGCCGCGGATGTAGGCGTCTCGGTGGATGGCGCCGTGGACATCGCCAAGGAGTCGTCCGACATCATCCTGCTGGAGAACAGCCTGCTGGTCCTGGAGGAGGGCGTTCTCGAAGGGCGCAAGGTGTTCGGGAACATCATCAAGTACATCAAGATGGCCGCCTCGTCGAACTTCGGGAACATGTTCAGCGTGCTGGGCGCCAGCTTGTTCCTGCCGTTCCTGCCCATGCTGCCCATCCAGGTGCTGACCAACAACCTGCTCTATGAATTCTCCCAGACCTCCATCCCGACGGATGATGTGGACCCGGAGTGGCTGGAGCGCCCGCGCAAATGGGAGATCGGCTCCCTGCGCCGCTTCATCCTGTATATCGGTCCGATCAGCTCGATCTTCGACTACCTGACGTTCTTCATCATGCTGTACGTCTTCAATTGCTGGAACAACCCGGCCCTGTTCCATACTGGCTGGTTCGTGGAGTCGCTGTTCACGCAGACCTTGATCATTCACGTGATCCGGACCAACAAGATTCCATTCATCCAGAGCCGTGCGAGCCGTGCCCTGCTGCTGACGTCACTGGTCATCATTTTGGTCGGCGCCTGGCTGACCGTCTCGCCGCTGGCGCCGATACTCGGTTTCGTGAAGCTACCCGCGCTGTACTGGCCCCTGCTGTTCGGGATGCTGGTGTGCTATGTGATCCTGACGCAGATCGTCAAGATGTGGTTCGTCCGCCGGTTCGCCGAGTAAGGTATCTGCCATCCTCGGCAGCGCGTTTCTTGCATATGCAAAATGGGGTAGGCTGAATGCCTACCCCATTCCTTTTCGATCTTCCCGGCATCTATCTTGAGCTGCCCTGGGCAAGGGTCAGCATAGCTGCACGCGGACCATAACCACGCTGCGGGCAGCTTCCTCGATCTCATTTGCCTTCGGGTTTCCCTGCGCGTCGAAGGTCACATCGTAATACCGGGCATCGCTGCGCACCCTGCAAAGGTGCTCCGCCAGCCCGGCTGCCACGGCTTGCTTGTCGTCGGCGACCGCATCGGCGATGCCTTCAAGATCATGGCCGCGCAGGCGAAGCGTGACCGGCTTGCCGCCGCACAAGTTCTTCCACCAGCCTGCGTGGGTGAAGATGCGCACCTGGTTGCCGTATTGCGAGTAGCTGACAGGGGTCGTGTACTTCTTGCCCGTTTTGCGCCCGGTGAAGGTGATCAGCATCAGTGTGCTGCTCACCATGCCGTGCACCGGCGAGCGCAGTACCACTTTCACAGTGTTGTTCACGGCGGGAGGAATGGTTGTCGGGTGGGACATAGGAGCCTCTTTCTTGTGGCGAGTTGAACTGGAATGACCAGCCGTCAAGCCGGCTGCGCCTGGTACCCCACACCGGTAAGGCTCTGCACGATAAGGCTCAATACTTATCATACACGGTTTCCAGGATTTTAGCCGTCGCCTTGTTGTCGGATATCTATTGCGCCTGTGCGACAGCGGTGAGCAACAGCACCAGCGCGCCGGTCACGGCCATGCCGTTGGCGTACCGGCGGAACTGGCGGAAGGCGCGCTCCGCGCCTGTATTCGAGCTTGCCTGCGGACCAATGCGCTGCACCGCATTGAACCAGAAACCCATCCCCAGCATCCCCAGGATCAGCATGTGCTTGACGAGCATCAGCATCGTCCACGGGTTGTCGAACTTTCCAATGCCCATGTAATTTGGATCTGCCAGCATGAGATGGGTGCCTGTCACTGCGAAGATCAACAGCGAGCCGTACAGCCAGAAGCGGCTCCTCCGCGAGATGGCGCTGAGAACGCCGCCGCGAACTTCCTGCGGGCTATCGCGCAGGGCGGGCACGTAGAGGATGCTCAACAGGACGAAGTGACCGATGAAGACGACTGTGGCCAGACTGTGAAGCCATGTCGAAACACCAAGTAGCACGAGGGACATTGCATTTTCCTTTCTGAAAAGCATGCAGCGCTACACGGCCTTCGAGCGGGAGCCGGAAGGGCGCAATGGCGCAGCCGGTGTGGAATGGAGGCATTCGATCTCATGCTGCAAGCATTGCTCAAGGTCGGCGAAACGAAACTGGTAACCCGCAGACAAGAGTTTTGCGGGCTGGATCCGGCGGCTTGCCATGAGCAGCTCATCGCCCATCTCGCCGAATATCAGATGCATCAGGAAGTCGGGGATGATGCAGCCGGGCTTCTGGCCGAGAGCTCGGGTTGAGACTGCCGCGAAGTCTGCGTTTCGCATGGGGTTCGGGCTGACCGCGTTCACGCCTCCGCTCAGATCGTTCGCCGCAACAGCGAACCCGACGATGGAAGCCAGCTCGTCGCGCCCGACCCAGCTCGTCCACTGCTGCCCGCTCCCCGCCTGGAAACCTATGCGCTGCAGTGCGGTCCCTCCGATGACAGGCGGGATGCGCAGGTGGACAGTACGAATGCCTGCTGCGGTTGCAGCCGCGGTGGCAGCCTCTCCGTCACGTTGAAGCATGGCAAGGAAGCTCGTGCCGGCGGGACGATCTTCCGTCAGGACAATATCGCCCGATGAAGGGTAATAGCCCATTCCAGAGGCGCATATCAGCACGCGTGGCCTGTTTATGACGGCCGCCAACGATTCAGCCAGCAGGCGGTTGGTGGTCAGGCGGTTTGCCCGCATCTTCTGTTTCGCCTTCGCGGTCCAGCGCAGAGGCCAGGGCATCGTAGCGAGGTGGACGACCGCGTCGAAGCCCTCCAGGCAGGCTGCGTCGATCTGGCCGGCATCGGGGTCCCACCACACTTCGCCGGAGCCTGGCGCGTGCCGCACAAGCCGGACGATTGGATGCCCGCGGTCTTCCAGGTATTGGGCCGCGGCAGACCCGATCATTCCATGTGAACCTGCGATCAAGATCTTCATTTCATTTACTCCTTGGATGTTGCCCCGAATCATTAGCGGAGCTCATTGCGGACAATGTCGGTTTGTATGCTTGGCTCACGAACCGTTGTCTTATTTCGGAACGAGACCACGATCAACGCCGTTAGCAGCACGCTGCCTGCCGACGCCAGGAAGATGCCCTGCGGCGGCAGCATGGCCGCAAACACCACGACCAGCGCGGGCCCCAGGATGTTGCCGGCCGAGCCGAACGTGCTCTTCAGTCCGAGCATACGGGCCTGGTATCGGGAGGGAGTGCTGTCCAGCAGCGCTGCGCTGAGCGCCGGATCAAACAGGGCATTTCCCAGCCCGGCGATCACGAAGGCGATGGCGATCACCAGGTAGTTGCGGGAGAACGCCAGCCCCAGGAACTGCGCAGAGAAGAGCAGCAGGCCCATCACGATAATGGGCTTGCGTCCCAGCGTATCGCTGAGGCGGCCCAGGCCGAACTCGCCCAGCATCATCGAGACGCCGTAAGTGCTCATCATCAGCCCGAGCATGGACGCGTTCCAGCCCAGATCGTCATACGCGTAGAACATGAAGCTCGGCTCGATGAACGCCCAGGCGAACATCACGACGAAATAGGTGAGCAGTACGACTGCCAGCGGCGCCATTGCGATGGGCAGTGTCGCGCGCATGGCCGCCCAGGACATCTGGTATCTGGGGCGCCGAGAACCAGCATCGCTGCGTGCCGGGGACCGCCTCGTGTGCGTCTCCTGGACGCCGGCGAGTGCAATGGCGAAAGCCAGCGCTGCCATGCCGATGGAGATGAAGAGCGCCGTCCCATACCCCCACCGGTCATAGAGCAGCCCGCCGAGAACGGGCCCGGCGATCCAACCGATCGACGCACCCCCGCTCAGGATGCCGATCCATTGCGCGCGGCGGTCGGATGGAGCCAGGTCGGCGACCATGCCCGTTGCGGCTGGCATCAGCCCAGCCGTGAGCGCGCCCGCCAGCCCGCGCAGCAGGATGAACGCGGTCGCCGTCGCGGCGAAGCGGTAGCCGGTGAAAGCCAGGATATACACCGCCAGCGAGGCCAGGATGATCGGCCGCCTTCCGAACCGGTCTGCCAGCGCGCCCATGAAGGGCGCTGCGACAGTAGCCGCCAGAGCGTACGCAATGGCGCTGATGCCAAGCGCCTCCACTCCGGCGCCCAGCTCGGTGAATCGCCGCGCGAACAGCGGGACGATCATCACGTAGCTGGTCATTTGCAGGGCCATACAGGCCGTGAGGCAGATCATCGTCTGCCTAGGACTCAGGCGATTTCCGAACAGGGCATGTCGCCTCGACGACGGAGCGGCCGGGTCGCGATATGAGAGTTGGGTGTTCATGGTTTGTACCGGGTGTCTCCTTGGTTACCCCCAGAATAATCTCCGGCGCGTCGCTTGTCGCCACATGATAGGGTAGTTCCGCGGCAAAAAAGCGGTAGTCCCTACCGGCAGGGACTACCGCTGCTACTGCCGTAAGATAAGTTTACAGTCCGAGCTCTTTGGCCCGGTGAATGGCTTCGATGCGGCTGCTAACCCCCAGCTTCTGGTAGATGTGCTTGGTATGGAACCGTATCGTGTTCAGCGAGACGACCAGCGCCCGCGCCATCTCCGGCCCGGTCATATCGGAGTCAAGCAAGTGCAGCACTTCCAGTTCGCGCTCGCTCAACGGCTCCGCTGCCTGTTGCGCCGCGGGATTCGGCGCCGGACGCTGTTCCGGGTCCAGTCCTTGCAGCAGCTCGCCCGTCATCCGCAGCCACACCGCAGAGTGGATCCGTCCTGCAAGTTCGCGCGCCTCCTGGGCCAGCTCCCTTGCCCGGTCGCGCCTGCCCAGCGCCATGGAAACGCGGCTCAGGCTGTAGAGCGACCAGATCACCCCAACGTGCGTGCCCACCTGCCGGAACTGTGAGAGCGATTCTTGCAGATAGGCCTCCGCCTCCGCCGCTTTTCCTTGCAGGATCAGCGTATCGCCCGTGTTCAACAGCGCCCAGCCCAGCTTGACCTTTTCGCCCGTTTCCCTGCCGCGCCGGATGCCAAGCTGGTAGGCCCGGATCGCCTTCTCGTACTGCCCGTCCGACTGGTAGCCCAGCCCGATGCGCATGGTCAGCCAGTAGACCCCGTCGAGGTCGGGGCAGGCGCGCATGGCGGCCTCCGCGTGCCGGATCGCGGCCTTGAAATCACGCTGGTGATAGGCCATGGAGCTCAACAGCGCCAGGCAGGCGGCCTCCGCCTGGGCGTCATGGACCGTCCGGGCTTGCTCCAGGCACCGGGATGCCTGGGATGCGATCTCTTCATATGAATCAAGATGCTCAATGTAGGTCCGCAGGTCATACCAGGACAGCAGCGCCAGCGCCCATGCGCCGTGCGGTTCCTCTTCCGCCTGGGGTGCCAGGCCTTCCACGGCCTGCCGGAATATGGCTTCGCCGTCGTAGAAACGGCTGCGCATGTCGCAGAAAGCGTAGATGCCGGGCATCATGAGTCGCGCCGGATCGAAGTCCCTCTGCCGGACGATGCAGGTCCAAGCCTGCCGGATGTTATCGAGATCAGCTTGGATCTCATCCAGGGTGCCCCCCTGCAAGCCGCTGATCAGCCGCTGCTCGCGCGTTTGCACAAAGGCGGCATAGTACGCGGTATGCACTGCCAGCGTGCTGTCCTCTTCCCCCGCCGATAGGAGCCGCTCGCGCGCGTACTGCTGCAACACCCCGTGCAGCTCGTAGCGCCCCTTCTCCGGGACCCGTGTCAGCATGGACTTCTCAACCAGCGTGATCAGGCTGACCAGGTCCGCTCCCGCAACGGCCTGGGCAGCGGGCAGGTCAAAGCCGCCGCGGAACACGGAGAGCCTGCGGAAGATCGCCTTCTGAGTTTTGTCCAGCCGATCGAATGACGACTCGAAAACGGCCCGCAGGCAGGAATGGCGCGGCTCGACGTCTCTCAGGTTGCGGGTCAGGAAGTCGAAGCTGCGTTCGGCCTGTGCTGCGATCTCGTCGGGCGAGAAGTGTTCCACCCACGCTGCGGCGAGGAGAATTCCCAGGGGGTTGCCCTCCAGCATGCGGCAGAGCTGCACGATGGCAGGGGTTGTGCTGGCATCCAGTGCGAAGTCGGGTCTGACCTGCCGCGCCCTCTGCACAAACAGCCGGACTGAATCGGACTCCGAGAGACCCCGGACATCCTCCGCGAACGGCACGTCGAGGCCGTCCAGAAGGTAAACCGTCTCTGCTTCCAGGTTGAGCTTCTCGCGGGATGTGACGATGATCTTGAGGCGGGGCGCCGCCAGCAGCATGTCCCGCACCAGGACGGCCTCCTCCAGCAGGTGCTCGAAACTGTCCAGCACGAGCAGCATCTGGAGCCCGGCCAGGTGATCGAGCACCGCCTGCTGAAGCTCCCCATTGGGCGGCAGCTGCACATCGAACGCGCTGGCCAGGGCAGGCAGCAGCTCCTCCACCGACTCGAGCGGGGCCAGCCGTATCAGCGCCGTGCCGTCCTCGAATTCATGCTCCACGCGCGGGAGGAGCTGGAGCGCCAGGGCGGTCTTGCCGATCCCGCCCATGCCGCAGATGGTGATCAGGCGGACGTTGGGATCTTCGAGCAGATCGGTGAGCCGCGCAGCGTCGGACTGGCGCCCGATGAAGGGCGTGAGTCGACCGGGCGGTCGCGCGGGCAAGCGTGGCGCGGGCGGCGCGCTCTCGAGCATCATGCCGGTTTCCTGTGCCTGAGGCGATTGTACTACGGCGCTCAGCCGGATGCCGTAATGCCCGCTTCATTAATTGAGAATGTCCGGATGCTGTCCCTTGCACCCGGACATTCTGCACACTGCCAGAGCAGTTGCTAAACCGAACCGGTCAATCTTGCGATGGCGCCGCCGCGGCTTCCACCGGCTGTGCCGCCGCGGGGCCTGATTCGCTCTTGAAGCCCTTATAACGGTTCCATAGTACGCGTGCCGTCACGTACTGCGTGTATGCGATCCATGCCAGCAGCAGCGTTGCGATAACGGTGAGCAGCAGGATCGTCCGGAGCAGCGCATCGTGGGCGGCGCTCAGCCGGGTCTGGATGGACTGCAGCCCGGTCTGTATGATGGTCAGCATCGACTGAGCGGTATCGACGCCCCGGCTCAACCGGTCAATCGGCTGGGTCAGGCGGTCGACCACCCGCTCGGTCACATTCGCCTTTTGCGCCCGGGCTGTCACCTGCAGCTCCCGGAGCCCGGCATCCAGCTCATCCATGCTGTTGGTTGCGCCGGTGAGGAACGCCGCGCTCTGCTTGACCATGCCATCCCGGTCCCGGAACAGGAAGCTGTCGCTCAGCGTGTTCAGCGCATAGTTGATCCTGGTCAATCCCGCGTAGATGTCGCGCCACGTGCCGTCCAGCTTGACGAGGGCCGGGATCAGTTTGCCGTCCAGCGCCTGATCAACTGCTTGCAGCACCACCGGGTTATCCTGTACCGTCTTGCCCTTGGCCTGGATGGTGGTCGACAGGGCATCAAGAGAGGCTTGCAGGTCCTGCCCGTTCTTCACCGCCTCTTCGATCCTGCTGACGGTCTGGACCAGCGCCACATCGGCAGCCTGGAATACCCGGTCCGCAGCCTGTATCACGTTGGCGCGCAGCACCCAGACGCCCACGATGCCAAGCACACACAGGACAAGCATAACGTAGCTGAACACAACGCCCAGCACGGAGAGGATTCTCGGAAAGTTCTTCATGGCTCTCCTCGGTTCACGGTTCGGGTTAACGTGAATGCTTCCCGGCGCTCATCGGCATCATGGCGTCGGCGTGATGCCTGCCGGAAGCTGGACCGCAGACGGCGCCGGGTTGACGGTCACCGCCGCGCTCGCGCTCGCGTTTCCAACCTCGTTGGTGACGCTCAGCTTGTAGACCACGGTTCCCGGGTTGGCAGCCACATCCTCGTACTGCCCCTGGTACGGCACGTCTCCGCCGCCCATGAGCGGCACGACGGTCCCGTCCGGGTCGGTACGGGTCAGGATGGCTGACGAAAGGCCCGTGCCGGCAAACGTCCACTTTACGACGATCAGGCCGTTCTCGTCGACGGTTTCCGGTTGCGCGACGAACAACTGGATTACCGGTTTCGCCGCGGGCGTCGGCGGTGAGACGGGCGTCGGCGGCCTCGCCGTGGCCGGGCCGATCACGTAGATATCCACCCAGATGCGCGGGCCGAAGGCCACGTTCCTGCCGTTCACCATCTGCCACCAGCCCTGTGAATCGCCGGGTGTGGTCGGAGCCGTCATGCCGACGGTCACATCATAGTTCGCGCCCGGGTTGACAATGCCCTGGATCTGCGCCGGCTGCCCGCCCATGGCGTTGCCCGCCACGAACGCCAGGCGATAGGAGCTGTCCCACGGGCAGGTCCCTGTATTCCTGAGGCGCCAGGTCTTGTTGAATTGCTGGCCGGGCTGCATCGCGGATCCATCCGGCACGCTCAGGTCCTTCACATACTGGCTGCCATCCACGCACACGATCGGAGTGGCGGTGGCGAGGATCGCCGTTGGTAGAATGGGGGTGGGAGACGGGAGGGGTGTGGCGGAAGCGAAGACAGTGACTGGCGATGTGGCCGTGGCCTTCGGCGCGGGAGCAGGCTGCCGTGCCGACGAGAACATGGCCAGCACAACGCCGAACGCAACCGCGGCCACAAGGATCCAGATCCAGGTGCGGGACTTCATAGCGTCTCTCCCGTGATTTCTCCTCGTACGTTCCAGCCAGGCTGCATCATGCCCGCGATATCAGGCTGCGCTCCCTGGAGCCGCAGCCTGGCATCGCGGGCGATTCTTTTCAAATGACCACCGAGCGATAGATAAGGCGGCGTCTCAGTCTGTGCATCCGTAGTCAGCCCAGCGCATTGATGGCGGTGGCATGTTTGTATGAATCAGCTGCACAGTCCTACGGTGTCGCGGTCGGCGTCACAGTCGGCGGCGTGGCGATCGGATTGGAAATACTTGGCGCCTCGGTCGGAGTCGCAGGGACTTCCGTGGGCGCCTCAGTTGGCGCCTGGGTCGGAGCCGTTGTGGCCGTCGGCTTGGGCTGTGTCGGCGCAGTCGTAGCGGTGGGCTTTGCCTGGGTTGGAGCGGTCGTCGCGGTCGGCTCCTCTGCGCCAGCAACGGTAATCGCAACCCAGATGCGCGGACCGAAAGCGATGTTCTGGCCGTTGACCATCTGCCACCAGCCCTGGTAATCGCCGGCGTTCGTCGGAGCCGTCAGGCCGACCGTAATGTCGTAGTTCTGGCCGGGATTGACCACGCCCTGCACGACAGCCGGCGCGCCGTTCATCGCGTACCCCTGCACATAGACCAGCCTGTAGGTGCTGTCCCACGTGCAGCTGCCATTGTTCTTGATCCGCCAGGTCTTGTTGAACTGCTGACCGGGCTGCATCACCGTCCAATCCGGGATCGTCAGGTCGGCCAGGTACTGCATGCTGTCGAAGCACGCGGCCGATGGGGTCGGCGGCACGGGCGCAGGCGTCGGTGTTGGGACCACGGGCAGCTGCGAGTAATCCGTGTTCAGGTAATAGCTGGCATACTTGGACATCGTGCCGTCGTTCCGCATGCCGGTGAGCGCCTTGTTGAGCTCATCCTTCAGGGTGGCGGAGCCTTTCGGCACGGCGATCGCATACAGCTGCACGTCCAGGCTCTGACCCACCTGCTCCACGCCGCCCGCGGTAACATATTGCTTGGATGGCAGGGCGCCCATCAGCACCAGGTCGTTGCGGTTCTCCTTCAGATCGCGCACCGCATCATCGACCTTCTCGTATTGCAGCAGGTTGGCAGCCGGCATGAGGCCGGGCTGGACGAGATTCTTCATCATCCAGCCTTCGTAGGTCGTGCCTCTTTGCACACCGACCCGGTATGCCGCCAGTTGTTGAGGCGTGGTGATCTGCGCGTATCCGGACCCCTGTCGCGCAAGCACGGCATCCTGGTCGGAGAAATAGACGTCGGAGAAGTCCACCAGCGCCTGGCGGTCGCCGGTCACGGAGATCGCAGCGATCGCCGCATCCACATCGCCGACCTGCAATGCCGCCGGCAGCCCCTGGAAAGCGTAGTCCTTGATCTCTACTTGCAGTCCAAGCCGCGTGCCGAGGTCGCGGGCGATCGCCATATCGAAGCCGTCGAAGGCGTAATTGGCGTTGTAGAATTCAAAGGGCTTGTAGTCAGCCGAAGTGCCGATCACGATCTTGCCCGTCGACTTGATGCGGTCCCAGGTGGGATCGCTGGTGCCCAACCGGGGTTGGCCGCAAGCCGCCGCCAGCAGGGCGAGCAGCAGGAGGGCGAATACCAGGTAACGCGACTTCATATCGATTTCTCCTTTCCGTCTTTCCATGCACGAGGAGGGATTTCGTGGCCGTAACCGTCAACGGGAGCGTGATGAATAGCAAGGCCGCGCTCCACACCCTGCCAGAGCAAAAAGCAACAGGCGCTTCGATAGGCACATTTCGCTACTTTGAACAATAGCAGGAATGACTTGTTTTGTCGTCCGTAAGCGGATGAATGCGTGTCAACAGACAATTAGCGCGACTGCACACACAATGCAACAAATGATGACGTCTGAATTGTCACGCCCTTGCCGATGGCGTTGCCGTTTCCCTGCTGCACGCGAAACCCGGCGTCCACTTGACGCCGGGCAGTTTGTGCAATGACACGCCCCGGCTCCCCCTTTTCCAAGGTGAATCCTATGAATCCAGGTCGATGTCCTCCATGGAAAGTTGATCTTCGACCGGCTCGATGTGGGTGCTCACGGCGATGTTCCCCACCGCCGCGCGGACATCGGAGACGAAGTCCTCCGCGACGTGGTGCGCGTCGTGTACGGTCCATGCCCCGGGCACCAGCAAATGGACCGACATGAACCGCCGCGAGGCGGATTCGCGCGTGCGGAGCGCGTGGAACTGGACATTCTTCGCCCGATACTTCGCCATCACCTCTTCAACCTTCTTCTGCTCCGCCTCCGGCAGGGAGGCGTCCATGAGCCCGTTTGCAGAGCGGCGCACCAAGCCAAAGCCTGTGCGGATGATGTTGGCTGCCACCAGGAACGCCATCAGCGGATCAAGGATCGTCCAGCCGGTTATGGTTGCCAACGCCAGGCCCGCGATCACGCCGATCGACGTCCAGACATCGGTCATCAGGTGCTGCGCGTCCGCTTCCAGCGTGATCGAGTTGTACCTCTTGCCCGCCCGCATCAGCACCCGCGAGACCGTGAAGTTCACGCCGGACGCAGCCGCCGAGACCAGCAGCCCGAGCCCCATTTGTTCGAGCGGCTGGGGATGGAGCATGCGGCCTGCCGCGGCATACGCGATGGCGGCAGCCGCCCCCAGGATCAGCACGCCCTCGAACATGCTGGAGAAATACTCCGCCTTGCTGTGCCCGTACGTGTGCGACGCATCGGCGGGCCGTGCTGCCAGCCTGAGCATCAGCAGCGCCATGACGCCGCCCAGCAGATTGACCGTGGATTCGACCGCGTCGGACAGCAGGCTGACGGAACCGGTCAGCAAATACGCGATCACCTTCATCAGGATGGTGGCAACCGCCGCGCCGATCGAGAGCCACGCAAAACGGGTAAGGGACGAGCGGCTGACGGCTGTTTCGGTATGGGGTGGCATTGTCTTCCTCAAGCTTACGCTGCAAAGAGCAAAACGTCGAGCAGGAGAAAAATGGGATGTGTCTTCATCGCTCGACCGGCCTGTGCGGCAGGCATTCCGCGGCCTGGGGCGTTTGCTTCTCAGCGCAACAGATAAAGAGTACTGGAGTCAGGAGTCCAAGTCAATTACGCGTGTCACGATGTCTGAATTACATTCATCATGGCTGCATGCCATGGGGCCAATTATGGAGCCGCTCCCCGGCGCGCAGCCTCCAGCTTTGGCGGAAATCCTTACATCCATCACTAGCCCGCCGGGCGCATTCACTCTAGACTCGGAGTATGAGCTTCTCGCCGTCCAGCGAACGGCCATCCGGCGCACCCGGTCTTGCCTCGAGGCCGGTAGCCAGGGTCAGGGTTGGTTGCCCCGCCCACAACTGCGGAGGGCGCTGCGTGCTGGTTGCCCATGTTCAGGACGGGCGCATCGTTCGTCTGGATACGGACGACCGGCCCGATTCGATTGCCGCGCCGCAGCTGCGCGCCTGCGTGCGAGGCCGCGCCTACCTGCGGCGCCAATACCATCCCGACCGCCTGATGACCCCGCTCAAGCGGGTGGGGGAACGCGGCGAAGGCAAGTTTGCCCCGATCGGATGGGATGAAGCGCTCGATACGCTGGCTCGAGAGATGCAGCGCGTGAAGGACAGGTATGGCAGCTCGGCGCTCTTCCTGCCCTATGGAACCGGCTCTTACAACCAGCTCAACGGGCCGCATCCGGCGCGGCGCCTGCTCAATCTGTATGGCGGCTGCCTCGGGTTCTACAATTCCTATTCGTGGGGAGCCATTAATCTGGCTACCCCTACCGTGTATGGCACGCTCGAGACCGGAAACCACCGTCAGGACTGGCTCAATGCCAGGTACATTCTCATGTGGAGCTGGAACCCGGCCGAGATGCGGGATGGGACCAACAGCGATTACTTTATCAAGCTGGCCCGCCAGGCGGGAGCGCGCGTTGTCTGTATCGACCCGCGGCACTCGCTGAGCGCCGCCGCGCTCGCCGACGAGTGGGTCCCCATTCGCCCCGGCACCGACGCCGCCATGATGAGCGCCATGGCCTACGTCATGCTGACCGAGCATCTTTATGACGCGGAGTTCGTTCGCACTCATTGCGTCGGCTTCGATGCAGGCCAGATGCCCGTGGAGGACGCGGAGAGCTACAGCGATTACATCCTCGGGACGCGGGACGGCACACCCAAAACTCCCCAATGGGCGGAAGCCATCACTGCCGTTCCCGCCGCGACCATCGCCAGGATCGCGCGCGAATATGCCACCATCAAGCCGGGAGTGCTATATCAAGGCTATGGAATGCAGCGCCGCGCATACGGCGAGCAGGTCGTGCGCGCCGGGTGCGTGCTGGCGGCAATCACCGGCAATGTCGGGATATCGGGCGGCTGGGCCAGCGGCCTTGGCTTGCAGTCTGCCGATCAGGCTCCGCTGGAGATAACCTTTCCGACCGGAGAGAACCCGGTCAAGGCGCAGATCCCCGTCTTCCTGTGGACCGAGGCCTGCCTGCGCGGCAAGAGCATGACGCGTTCCGACGGCGTGCGCGGCGTCGAACAGCTCGACAACGATATCAAGCTCATCTATGCCGTTGCGACCAACTGCCTGATCAATCAGCACGCCGACATCAACCGCACCGCGGAGATATTGCGCGATGAATCCAGGGTGGAATTCATCGCGGTGCAGGATAACTTCCTCACGCCGACCGGCAAGTTCGCAGACCTCATCCTGCCGGCCTGCACCCAGTTCGAGACGTGGGGTCTGGAGGATGGCTGGAAGTACGGCAGCGAAGTGATCCTCCAGCCCAGGCTGGTCGAGCCGCCGGGCCAATGCAAGTCCGACTACCAGATCTGCGCAGAGCTGGCGGAGCGCTTGGGCATCGGGCAGGCATTCACCGAGGGACGCGATGAAAAGGCCTGGGCGCGATACTGCCTGGACGAATTCCGCCGGTTGCACTTCCCCACGCTGCCCACGCTGGATGAGTTCGTCGAGCAGAATATCGGCGCGTGGACGCCCCCGGCCGCACCGCCGGACATTGCCTTCGCAGATTTCCGCCTCGATCCGGAAAAGCACCCGCTGAACACGCCCTCCGGGAAGATCGAGATCTTCTCCCAGAGGCTGTTCGACCTCCACAAGCCCGAAGAGATTCCGCCCATCCCGAAGTACATCCAGGAATGGGAGAGCCCGTTTGAGGGGCACCGCTATCCGCTGCAAGCCATCGGTCATCACACGCTCCACCGCGTCCATTCGACGCACGACAACAACGACTGGCTCGAAGAGGCCTTCCCGCAGCGGGTGTTCATCAACCCCATCGACGCGGCGCCGAGAGGCATCCAGGATGGTGATGAGGTCAAGGTCTACAACGACCGGGGCGCGCTGGTCATCCCCTGCCGCCTCACCGACCGCATGATGCCCGGCGTGATCGACATCCCGCAGGGTGCCTGGTACGAGCCGGACGAGCAGGGCTTGGATCGCGGCGGATGCGTCAATATCCTCACGTCTCATCGCTGGACGCCGTTCGCGTTCGCTACCGCGCAGCACACCATCATGGTGCAGGTCGAGAAGGCAAAATGAGCTACGCCTTCGTGCTCGACGTTTCCGCCTGCTCGGGCTGCAAAGCCTGCCAGGCCGCCTGCAAGGACAAGAACCAGCTTCCGCTTGGCGTGTTGTGGCGGCGGGTCTATGAGGTGTCCGGCGGCGCGTGGAAGCAGGAAGGGGCGGCATGGAGCAACACGCTGTTCGCCTATAACCTTTCGCTATCCTGTAATCATTGCGTCCACCCGAAATGCGCAGGCGTCTGCCCGGTGAATGCGTATTCGGTGCGCGAGGATGGCATCGTCCTGCTGGATTCTTCCAAGTGCATGGGGTGTGGTTACTGCGCGTGGGCCTGCCCGTACGATGCTCCCCAGTACGATAGAGCCGCCGGTCGCATGACCAAGTGCGATTTTTGCCTCGATAACCTGGATGCCGGCTTGCCCCCGGCGTGTGTTGCGGCCTGCCCGCTGCGGGTATTGGACTGCATAGAGACGAATGACGGCATGCCGCTTGTCATGGATCGAATAGCTCTGTG
>DATKAF010000083.1:0-15175 GCA_035498395.1 Anaerolineales bacterium | reverse complement strand
TGGCGGGTGACGCAAGGATGATATTGACCTTCTTCCGCATCAGCCGCTGCCTCTCGCTCGCGCTCAGCTCACCGGCGACGAGCGTCGGCTTCTCGATCGAGTCGGCGAGCGCGTCGGCCGTGATGATCTCGGCGGGGCCGTCGGAGGCCCATGCGCTTTCTTCCGGCCGCGGCCCGTCGACCGGATTGTAGCGCTGCATCGCCAGCCTGCCGCGCCCGGCCTGCAGGACCGCAACGAGCGGCGTCCGTGCGGCTGGCTGCCCTGCCGCCAGGATGTCGAGCGTGGGGACCCCAACCAGCGCCATCTTCCGTGATAACGCCAGCCCCTTCACAAAAGCCAGACCCACGCGCAGCGCCGTGAAGGAACCCGGCCCGATCGCCACCGCGATGGTTTGCACCTCGTCCATCCGAACGCCGACCCGGCTCATCATGTCCGCCAGGGCCGGTGCCAGCTCGATGGTATGGTGCTGTTGGCTGAGCCATAGGATCTCAGCCCTCACCTGCACCCCATCGTAAAGGCCGAGGCCAATCTGTGCACTGGAAGTATCGACAGCCAGCAGCATTACGGCACTCCAAACATCGTCCGCTGCAATTGCCCCAGCACGCGATCGTAGCGCGCGCCGCGGGCATTGAAACGCATCTGCCTTTGTTCGTCGGCAATGGGTTCCAGGAAGACCTGCAGCGCCTCTTTCGGGAGCACATCCTGTACCCGCTCGGGCCACTCGATGACCAATGCCCCTTCCGACAGCATCCAATCCAGGTCCAGCTCGGCGGCCTCGGCACTCGAGTCAAGGCGGTACGCGTCCATGTGGAACAACTGGCTGCCGTCGGGTCGGCGGTACTCGTTTACTAGCACAAACGTGGGGCTGGAGACGGCATCCAGGGAGCCCCAGCCCTGTGCCATGCCCTGGACAAGTGTAGTCTTGCCAGCGCCAAGCTCGCCCTGCAGGCATACGAGGTCGCCCAGCTCCAGCACGCTGCCGAGGCGCATCCCAATGCGGCGCGTCTGTTCGGGGCTGCGGCTGAAGAACTCAAACGTATGTTCGTCAAGGATCGGCACGCAAAGATTATACGTCCGCCGATACCGAACGGCAAGTGAACGCGACAGAAGTCCGTGATTCGGCCAGTTGTAGAGATGGCGGGATGCGGCCTGCGGCCTGGCTCATGAGCTATCTCGGCGGTCCAGGTCGCAGACACGAAACGGCCAGGGCGACATTGCCCCAGCCTTCCATGCCGAGGTTCTGCCGGCTTCGGGCGGCCCTATGTAGCAGGGATGGTCGGCACAGTCTCTTGCGTCAGCCGCAGGCTCTGCCCGATCACGCGTGCGATATGCCGCGCCGCGGTGGGCCGGGCGATGCGCCGGGCGTTCGCGATGACGCGCTCGCGTTCATCGGTCTTAGAGATCCAGCGCGTGAGTGTCTTTATCATCAGGTGCGTCTTCGGCGCCCATACCCCCGCGCCTTCCGATTCCACGAACGTGACATTCCCATCTTCCTGCCCCGGGATCTTGGAATACAGGATGATCGGTAGCGCCGCGTTCAGCGCCTCGGCGATTGTGCCGGGGCCAGCCTTGGTGATGATGACGTCGGCTGCGCGCATGAACTCGGGCATCTCGCGTGTGAAGCCGTAAATGAAGGCCGGGTTATCCCAGCTAACAGCTTCGAGCGCGGTCTGAAGCTTCCGGTTGCGCCCGCAGACGATGGCGATGGCGACATCCAGGCCTGACTCGTCCACGGCGCGTGCATTGCGCCCCAGCGGGCCCATGCCATCCCCGCCGCCGACCAGTAGCACGACCGGCTTGTTCAACGGCCAGCCCAATCGGCGCCGGAGATCGAGCTTGTCGCCCAAAGGCGTGCAGTAACGGTCGGCTACCGGCAGCCCAACCACCTCCACCTTCTCGGGCGGCATGTGATATGCAATGGCACGCTGCCCGGCCAGCTCGGTCGGCACGAAGATGATATCCGAGCGCGCGTCGAACCACAGCGCGTGGGTTGTCACCATGTCGGTAACCACTGTGTAGAATGGTGGTCGGTGAGGCCCGAGCGCCTTGAGCGCCAGCGTATTGGCGATCGGATGAACGGTGACCATCAGATCGGCCGGGTGGTCGCGCACCAGCTTGCGAGCCGCTTCGCGGGCGAACGGCCAGACGGAGGCGGTCAGCGCGCGCACGCGCGTGCGGCCATCCGTCGCATAGAAGGAAGCCCCCCACAGCCGCGGCGCCTTGACCAGCTCCGGATAGATCTCGGGCGCCCGGTTGAACGGCCGCGGCGCGTAGCCTTTGAAGACGTCCACCATTTCCGCGGTGAACGATTGTCCATATTCGAGGTGCAAGGCTTCGATGATCGCTTCCGCTGCCGAACGGTGACCGCCCCCCGTGTCCGAGAAGAAGAAGATGACATGAGGTTTCTTTGGGTGACTATGGTCTGTGTTCATCTTTTCTCGTGAGGTTGGCCTTCACGCGCTTCGCCAGCTCGCGGCGTGTGAGCAACACGCGGCGGCCGCAGCCTTTACATTCGAGCCCGATGTCCGCACCGAGTCGAACAACCGTCCATTCATAGGAACCACAGGGGTGAGGCTTGCGCAAGCGTAGTACGTCATCGAGCTGGAGATCAGGCAGCATCTGGCATCGAGTTGGATCAGCAGCCAGCTTTCAATACCACGAATCAAGCTATTCGGAGGCGACCTGGAGGATTATACACCAGCGGTGTTTTCGAACAAATCGCCAGCTGTCCAGCATTTCACAAACATGATAGACTCCCCATGTTTTGCGAACCCTTTGAGGAGGAAAGCTATGTCGGAACATGAAGTCTATCCGATCGAAATCGCAGGGCTGAAGCGCGAGCTGCGCTTATTCCAAGTCAAACCCGGACTCCGGATCGCTCTGCTGAACATCCTGGGCGACACCGAGCTGGTGCAGGCCTGTGCTCGTGAGCTGGGAAGGCAATTGAAGGATCTGCAGTTCGACGTGCTGGTAACGGCGGAGGCCAAGTCCATCCCGCTTGCGTACGCGCTGGCGGTCGAAACGAAGAAGCCTTATGTGGTGCTTCGCAAGACATACAAACCCTATATGGGCGATGCGTTGCAAGCCGAGACGCTTTCGATCACAACCGGGCAGCCGCAGATCCTGATCCTGGACGAGAAAGACCGCGATCTCCTGAAAGGCAAGCGAGTGTTGATCGTGGACGACGTGATCAGCACGGGCTCGACGCTCCAGGGCATGCGCATGGTGATCGAGCGCGCCGGCGGCAAGATCGTGGGAGAGGCCGCCATACTCACCGAGGGCGAGCGCTCAAAGTGGGAGCAGATCGTCTCGCTCGGTCATCTGCCATTGTTCACGGATTGACGTTTGCGGGGTTGCTGGAAGCGAACAGAGGCCCGGGCGGTTGCCCGGGCCTCTTTGTTATCCTGGGAGCCGCCTCGTGGCACTGCCGCGCGGCCTACTCGTCGTTCTGCGCCTCGATTGGTGTTCCGGCTGCCAGTGTGTCGATCAGCGCTTGTTTCCTTGCCCGGGGCAGGTCCTTGATGGCGCGTTCCCGCCGCATGGCCGAAGCGTGGTCGGGCTGCGGTTCCACGTAGACGAGCTTCACCGGCCTACGCGTGCGCGTGTAGCGCCCCCCGCGGCCTGCGTTGTGGGTCTGCACCCGGCGCCCGGCATCCACCGCCCATCCGGTGTAGAAGGTTCCATCGCTGCACTCGACGATGTAGCAGAAACATGCCCCGCCGCGCGGCGAACCACCAAGCAGCCGTCTGGCCTTCTGCCGCTTCCGGGCTGCCGCCGTTTTGGGACTTGCTCGATTGCGAACGCTCATCTTCGTGGTTGCACCCGCGAGTCTCTGCATTCCGCAGGCCTCCACCGAGGCCTTTGCTATACTTCCTGTTCTATCGAGTCTATTGTATCTGCAAACTTACCACCAACAAGGAATGGTTCCCATGGAATTCACCGGAAGGCTAAGAGGCAAGGTCGCCGTGGTGGCTGGCGCGACCCGAGGCGCGGGTCGCGGCATCGCCTGCATGCTGGGCGAAGCAGGAGCAACGGTATACTGCACGGGCCGCAGTCTGCGCGGCAAGCTGGTACGGAAGAACAGGCCGGAGACGATCGAGGAGACTGCCGAGCTCGTGACGCAGCACGGCGGCAAGGGTATCCATGTCCGCGTGGACCATACGGACGCGGAGCAGGTAAGAGACCTCTTCCGTCGCGTCAGACGCGAGCAGAGAGGACGCCTCGACATCCTGGTCAATGACCTGACCGGCGACTCGCACATGCAGGTCAAGCCCTTTCTCGAGCACTCACTCAGGGACGGCCTGCAAGTGCTGGAGAACGGCTCGTTCTCGCACATCATCACCAGCTACTACGGCGTCCCGCTCATGGCGCGCAACGGAGGAGGTCTGGTCATCGAGATGACCGACGGCGTGAGCAACGAGATTCGCGAGTTCAGTTTCTACTACGATCTGGAAAAGGCGATGAACATCCGGCTGGCACAATCGCTGGCCATCCAATTGCGCAAAGATCGGATCGCCGTGGTGGCGCTGACGCCCGGCTTCATGCGCTCGGAGGAGGTGCTCTCGGCGCTTGGCGTTACCGAGGAGACGTGGAGAGATGGAATTCTGAAGGACCGCTATTTTGCGTACTCGGAAACGCCGTTCTATGTCGGAAAGGCCGCGGTTGCTCTGGCATGCGACCGGCGCGTCATGAAGAAGACCGGGCAAGTCCTGATGTCCGGAAAGCTTGCCCGTGAATACCGGTTTACCGATGTGGATGGCGCTCAGCCGTTCTGGGCCTACTGACTCTAGCCTTTCTCTTTGTTCTTCTTCATGCGGTCAGCCAGCCGGTTCCCAAAGAGCGCATTCATGAGTTGGTCTCCAACGTTCGGCAGGTCTGCCGGTTCGCCGCCCTCGGAGAGCCACTCGGCCGCGCCGCGTTCGTTCAGCCAGCGCTCGCGCGCGTCGAACGCATCCTGCAGCACGCTGCCTACGGCCTCTTCGTCGCCCTGCTGGATGCCGTCCCGCAAGCCTTGCAGCGATGCGATGAGCACGTCGAGGGCGCGCCCAACCGCCTGGGGGTTTCCCAGCGCGGCAACCTTCAGCGAGCGGACGTCATCATAGTATGCAAGTCCGCCGGTCACACCGACGAATGGCCTCCCCGCCAGCTTGCGTGCGTCGAGCCAGCCGGGCTGATCGACGGTCGCATCTAGCAACGCGGCAGCCGCGAGTTGTGGGAGGATATGTGCCGCTGTCATCAACCCATCCGACTCAGCAATGTCTGCCAGCAGCGGCTTCGCACCGATCAGCCGGACGAAGTTGGTAGCCAGCTTTTCGACATTCTCCAGCGTTCCGTGCGGCGCATCGACGATCATCACAGTGCGCTTGAACAGGTCCGGCCGTGCTCCCTTGAGTCCTGTCTCCGGCGATACGAGCGCCTCGGCGGTCACAGCCGGCACAAGGCCCACGTAGTACCGGCCCTCCGGCAGCATCTTCTGCATCAGCGCGGTCAGGGAGGCCTTAACCGGTGACGTGTCCATCACGACCGCGCTTTCCTTGAGGTACGGCGCAGTCAGCGTCAGCGTCTCCTTGATCTCGCCGAGCGGCAGCGCCAACAGCACAATGTCCGCATCACGCACCGCGTCCGGCAGCCGCCGCGCTGCCTGGTCGACCACGCCGATCGATTCAGCCGCACGCAACACTGCTCCGTCCTTGTCGAAGCCGATGCGCTGCAAGGGACTCTTGGCCTCCCGCAGCGCAAGGCCTACCGAGCCGCCGATCTGTCCAAGGCCTATGATCGCAATTTGTCCAGGCATGGGGACTCCTCCAGCTTTAGACTGTGCCCGCACCCGTGCCGGATAAGACGGGTGCGGCGTTCCCAGTCACTACAGTGCTGCGTGAGTCGATTATACCTTCTTGAAAAAATCGACAATTATCAGTAAAATAGAACGAGTATTCTACTGGATTCGAGTACGGGCTCAGGAAGGAGAAAGGCATCTGCAGGCGCGTCGCGCCTCCACTATGATGGGTGCTGGGAGAGACCTGCCATCAGTGGACGCGCCTCAGGCGCGTCCTTCTTTTCTTTCCGACGTCCCGCCAGACACCCCCGTTCCTGCCGGTGCGCCGTCCCGTTAAATTGCGAGAGCCGCGGACGCCGACCGCGGCCCTCTCTTGAAAGGAGGAGAAGAGAAATCACCTTACGCTGTCAATACTATCATCGACCTCCTAAAGGTACTTGACGGGAAATATACGTTTCCCCTACGGTTATCCGATATCTTGCAAAGCTGTAATCGTTTTTGGCGCATTTAAGGAGCATAGATGGCCATTCCGCACGGCGCTTCACCAGATATGGCTGTAACGGTCCAGAATTTGGGGCGCATTTACAAGATCCGCGGCAGCAAGAAGGACGGCAAGGCCCCCCGGGAACTGGTTGCCCTGCAGGGCGTCGATCTTCAGGTGCGCCAGGGTGAGTTGTTCGGCTTGCTTGGCCCGAACGGAGCCGGCAAGACCACCCTGATCAAGGTTCTCACCACGCTCCTCGCACCAACATCCGGCAGCGCACGCGTCGCGGGTTACGACGTGGTCAAAGAGCCGCGCAGGGTCAGAGAGCAGATCAACATGGTCTCCGGCGGCGAGTCTTCCGGATATGGCCTGTTGACCGTTCGCGAGAACCTGTGGATGTTCTCTCAGTTCTATGGCCTTCCGTCGCAACAGGCCAACGAGCGCATTCGGGCGCTGCTCAAGATGGTTGGCCTGGAAGACCGCATGGATTCCAAGTCCTCCGATCTGTCCACCGGCCTGCGCCAGAAGATGAACATCGTGCGCGGCTTCCTGACGGACCCCCGCGTGCTCTTCCTAGATGAGCCGACGCTGGGCCTCGACGTGGGCGCATCGCTCGACGCGCGCCGCCTCATCCGCAGCTGGCTCGAAGAGGACCGCAAGCGCACCCTGCTGCTGACCACCCACTACATGGTCGAAGCCGACGACTTGTGCGATCGGGTGGCCATCATCAACCACGGGCGGGTGCTGGCCTGCGATTCCCCTGCCGTTCTCAAGCAGCAGTTGCAGCGCGATGCCCTGTTCGAGATCACGGTAAGCGGGATGGATGGCCTGCAGGTCTCCTCGCTGGAACACTTGCCCGGGGTGCGGCAGGTTGGCTGCGAACAGAATGGCAACCTCAGCGTGCTGGACTTCATCCTGGAGGAGGAAGCCGCGCTGGGCGGCGTCATCAACAGGCTCAACGAGTCGCGCGTCAAGATCGAGCGGCTCGACAAGCACGCGCCGACACTGGAAGACGTCTTCGTCCGCCTCGTCGGCCGCAGCATGGATCAGATCGAGAAGGAGGGCGGCGATGCAGGTGCAGGCTGATCCGCTCGCGGCCCTGCCCGTCACAAAGGCTTCGGGCTCGAAGCTCTTCGTGAAGACCGTGTTGGCGAGGGCGTACCCGCGCATCGTTGGTCAGCAGCGCGAGAAGTCCTGGGTGTTCTTTGAGATCTTCCTGCCCATGCTCGCCGTTTCATCCTATGTGTTCGTCTACCGCGCCATCGGTGCGCCGGAAGCCTACGTCGGCTTCGTGGTGATCGGCGGCGCCATGACCGCCTTCTGGATGAACATCATGTGGAGCATGTCCAGCCAGCTCTATTGGGAAAAGGAGCAGGGCAACCTGGCGCTCTACATCATGGCGCCGAACTCCATGATGGCGGTCCTGCTCGGCATGGCCGTCGGCGGAATGTTCTCCACGTTCCTGCGCGCTATCGCCATCATCGCGCTGGGCACGTGGCTCTTTCATGTCCAGTACGCCATCAGCAGCTACTGGCAATTGATCGCCATCTTCTTCACCACCATGACAGCCTTATATGGCATGGGCATGATGAGCGCATCCCTATTCCTGCTCCTGAGCCGCGAGGCCGATCATCTGGCTCAGCTTGCGACGGAGCCGGTCTTCCTAGTCTCCGGGTTCTACTTCCCGATCAAGTCCCTCAATTTCTGGGTGGCTGCCGGCGCTTCTATCATTCCCCTGACCCTCGGACTGGATGCCATACGGCAGCTGGTCTTCCCCGCCGGCCCCACGCTTGGCTTCTTGGATCCGCGCCTGGAGTTTGCCATTCTGGCCGTGCTGTGTGTGGTCTTCCTCATTGGTGCGCGGCTCCTGTTGGGCTACATGGAGAGGGTCGCCGTCCGGGAAGGCCGCCTCACGGAAAGCCGCCGCTGATGACCACCGAAGCATTTAAACTCTGCATCTGCGCTCACAGGAGAACGCATGCGTAACACTGAAGTCCTTCGCTCCTTCAGGATCGCGGCCTGGCTCGGCTGGCAGATCGAGTCCAACTGGACCGATCCGTTCCTGTTCGCGGTGTACTCGATCGTGAAGCCGCTGGCCTCCGCCGCCATCCTGGTGGTCATGTATAGCGTGATCACCGGCGGCAACTTCAGCAACCCGATGTTCCCGTACATCTATTATGGCAACGCCTTCTACATTTATGTCGGCGCGGTGATGGCGGGCATCTCGTGGGCCGTCATTGACGACCGCGAGCATTACAAGACGCTGAAGTATATGTACGTTGCTCCCATCCGGATACCGGTATACTGGCTGGGCCGCGGTGTGGCGCGCTTCCTGAGCGGCACAATCGCTGTTGTCATCACCATCGGCTTTGGCGTGCTCTTCCTGCACGTCCCCCTGGACCTTGCGGAGGTGAACTGGCCTCTGTTCATCCTTTCTCTCACGATCGGGATCGCCATGCTTTCGACCATGGGACTGATCCTGGCCAGCATTACGCTGCTCATCGCTCACCATTTCTTTCTGATCGGTGAGGCTGTAGCCAGTGCGCTGTACCTCCTGAGCGGCGCGATCTTCCCGCTCGACGTTCTGCCGGTCTGGCTGCGCTGGCTTGGTTATCTCATGCCGATCACCTACTGGTTGGAGTTGATGCGCCGCTCGCTGGCCGGTAATGTGGCGCAGGCATTCCCCACACTCGCTCAGTTCACCGATGCGCAGCTCATGGGCATCCTCCTCGGCTTAACCCTCATCTTTGGGGCCCTGTCGGTGGTCGTTTTCCGCTTCTGCGATCTGCGGGCGCGCGAGCGCGGCCTCATCGACTTCGTGACGAACTACTAGCCGGCATGTCATCCTGGAGCGCCTGATCCTCAGGAGCTGGTGGCGGCAGACGGAGAGGTGGAATGATGGGAACGCAAGGAGTGATTATAGGCAGCATCAGCACGCCGCAGCTTGGCGAGGTCTGGGTGGCGTTCTCGGAGCGGGGATTGGTGGCCGTTGAATTCCGCGTGCGCCGCCCTCAATTCGAATCAAACGTCCGCCTTCAGACCCACGGCGACATAGTTCCTCCGGACTCCAAGGGTGCCAGGCTTGTGTCAGATGCAGCCTGCCAGATCGCCGAGTACCTCGATGGTAAGCGGCGTGTCTTCGAAATACCGATCGACTGGTCGATCCTTGGCTCCGATTTTCAGCGCGCCGCACTGAAGGCTGTCATGGCGGTGCCCTACGGCGAGATCCGCACCTATGCCCAGATCGCCGCGCAGATGGGCTGCCCGCGTGCCCCGCGCGCCGTCGGGCGTGCCAACGCCACCAACCCGATGCCGCTGGTCATTCCCTGTCATCGCATTCTCGGCTCTGATGGCAGGCTGCATGGCTACGGCGGATCCGGCGGCTTGAAGACGAAGCTGTGGTTGCTGGACCTGGAGGGTGCTCCTGTGCCGCAGCCTGCCCGTGCAGAGTTGCGGAAGTCCGCCGCGTAGCAGCCTTTTTGCCTGCCCGGTGACGACGGCAGGTTTCGCGCCAACCGTGAGGAGTATTATTTGAAGCTGAAGCATTGGCTGGTGTTCTTGTTGCTCGGGGCCATTTGGAGCTCATCCTTCCTGTGGATCAAGATCGCGGTCCAGGAAGTCGGACCGATCACCCTGGTTGCGTTCCGGGTGCTGTTCGGGCTTCTGTTCGGCGTCGTCGTTATCCTGATCCAGCGCCCGACGCTGCCGTGGGGCAGCCGTGAGTGGTTCCCCGTTCTTCTGCTTGGCATCACCAACGTTGCGATTCCATTCTTCCTGATCTCGTGGGGCGAGCAGGCCATCGATTCGGCCGTGGCTGCCATCCTGGATGCAACCGTCCCCCTCTTCACCATCGTGATCGCGCACGTGGCCCTCACCGACGACCGGATCACCGCGCCCAAGCTGCTGGGCCTGCTAGTCGGCTTCGCAGGCGTGGTCATCCTCATGAGCAAGGACCTGGGGACGTCGACCAGCTCGCTCCTTGGGGAGGCCGCCGTGGTGCTCGCCTGCGTCTTCTATGCGGGCAGCGGGGTCTACGCGCGCAAGACCACCGAGAATTTGCCCAGTATCATGCGCAGTGTTGGGCCGCTCTTGTCATCCACCGTGGTGATGTGGATGGCCATGTTCGTTTTTGAGCGGCCCGTACACGTCCCGCAACTCCCGATTACGTGGGTCGCGCTGCTGTGGCTGGGCGTGCTGGGCTCCGGTTTTGCCTTCGTTTTGAGTTATTATCTGATCCATGAGATCGGCCCGACGCGGACCAGCATGGTGACGTACCTATTCCCTCTTGGAGGCGTGATCCTGGGTGTCGCTTTCCTCGACGAGCAGCTTAGCTGGCAAGTCCTGGTTGGCGGCGTGCTGATCGTCGCCAGCCTCGCCGTCGCGAACTACCGGCCCCGGCAGGCTGAGCCGGTCGAAGCCCCCGCGCCGTGAGCAATGGCTGATCATCGTTCCGGATTCATCGCGGTGGTGGGCCGCCCCAATGTTGGCAAGTCCACCCTCATCAACGCCCTCCTCGGTCAGAAGGTGGCGGCGGTTTCGCCGCGTCCGCAGACGACGCGCCGCCGCCAACTCGGCATTCTGACCCGCGAGGACGCCCAGTTGGTGTTCGTGGACACGCCCGGCCTGCACGTCGCGAAGCACAAGCTGGGCGAGTATTTGAACCAGGAGGCCGAGGAAGCCCTGCGCAGCGTCGATGTTGTTCTATGGCTCATCGACGCGAGCACAGGGCCCGGCGAGGAGGACAACCGCATCGCGGGCCTCCTGAAAGACCTGCGGCATCGGATCCCTCAGGTGATGGCTGCCAATAAGATGGACCTCGTGCCGGGCGAGCACCGCTCCGCTGCCCTTGAGGAGTACCAGGGTTTCCTGCGCAAGGATGCGCGCGTCGTTCCGATCTCGGCGCTACAAAGCGAGGGCCTCGATGAGCTGATCGCGCTCCTAGTCTCCCTCCTGCCGCTCAGGCCGCCGGAGTTCGACGAAGAGGAGGTCACCGATCTGTACGAGAAGGAGATCGCGGCCGACCTCATCCGCGAGGCGGCTCTGCTCAAGCTCCGCGACGAAGTGCCTCACGGCATCGCCGTTCGTATCGACCAGTTTGCCGAGCGCGCAAACGGCATGGCCTACATCGAGGCAACCTTGCTCGTCGAGCGCGATTCGCAGAAGGGCATCGTCATCGGCGAGGGCGGCCGGATGCTCAAGCAGATCGGCACCAAGGCCCGGCAGGAGATCGAATCCATGGGCGGGCGGCCTGTGTATCTGGACCTGCACGTCAAGGTGGAGAAGGACTGGCGCAACAACGAGAACGTCCTGCGCCGGTTAGGCTATAAGCTGAAGAAGAGATAGGGGATGGATAGCGGGAAATGGGGGAATGGAGAATAGCCCAGTAAGACTCGATGCCTGTCCTCAACTCACGACTCACGATTCTCGACTCACGATTAACGATTCACGCCTCTCGACTCACGCCCCTCGCTTCACGCCTTCTGCAGCGGCTTGAACCCCTCACCGAACGCCTCGTGCGCCTGCCCGATAACGATGAACGCCTGGGGGTCCGCCTCGTGCACTATGGCCTTGAGTTGTGCAACTTCCGAGCGTGTCACAACACAGTAGACTACGGGCCGGTCATTGCCCGTATATCCACCGGTCCCGTGCAGGATCGTAACGCCGCGCTCCATCTCCTCCAATATACGGTCCGAGATCAGGCTCGCCTGCCCGGTGACGATCATGGCCGTGCGCACTGTGGTCGGCCCCTGCAACACGGCATCCGATACCAGCCCGCTGACGTAGAGCGTGATGATGGCATACAGCGCCTGCTTCCATCCGAACACGAACCCCGCCGCCAGGATGACCGCCGAGTCCACCAGCAGGTAGCTCTGCGTCATGGGGATGCTGCGGTAATGGTTCAGGATGCGCGCCAGGATATCCGATCCTCCGCTGGTCGCTCCGGCACGGTACACAAGCCCGTAACCTACGCCGCTGACCACCGCGCCGTATAGCGAGTTCAGAAAGATGTCGTCGGTGATACCGTCCGGAGGAAAGATGCCGAGGCGTGGGATCAGGTCTGTCGCCAGCGAGAAGATCAGGATCGCCAGCCCAGTCCGAAGGGCGAATCGCCTGCCTCCGAGGTAACGCCAGCCCACCAGGAATAGCGGTATGTTGCCGATCAGGACCATCGCGCCGATCGGCCAACCCGTGTAGTAGTTGATGAGCTGCGCCACGCCGCTAACGCCGCCGCTCACGAGATGTGCAGGAACGAGGAATAGCTGCAAGGCGATGGCCTGGAGCACCGCCCCCACCACGAGTTCCCCATATTCGATGGCAGTGGACCAAAGATCATGCGATGCATTCATGTTCAGCCCGCCTGCCAGCCGGTCATAAGGCTAATCCAGCAGGTTCATGCCCGCCATGTGCTCGATCACGGCGATCACGCCCGAGTTGTCCAACTCGCCCAGCCCCATATCGATCATCGTCTGGAACAGCTTCGTGTTTTCCGTTGCCGAGGGCAGCGGGATGTCGTACTCGCGTGCCGTCTCCATGATAATGCGCATGTCCTTGAGCTGCATATAGGCTTTGAATCCGGGGTTCCGGTTACCCGAGAAGAGCCGCGGCGGCTTCACGTCCAGCGTCCAGCACTGCGCCGCCCCGGCCTTGATGGCCTCCACCACCTTGCGCGGATCGACCCCTGCCTTCCTGGCAAAGATCAGCAACTCGCCCATTGCCGCCATTTGCGCCGCGACCATGATCTGGTTCGCCGCCTTCGCCACCTGCCCCGCGCCCGAGTCGCCGACGTGCGTGATGGTCTTACCCATCGCCTGGAACACCGGCATCACTTGC
Source organism: Anaerolineales bacterium (assembly GCA_035498395.1). GTDB lineage: Bacteria > Chloroflexota > Anaerolineae > Anaerolineales > Villigracilaceae > Fen-1038. Next base: position 2,084 of record DATKAF010000083.1, on the reverse strand, counting down.
TCCACCCCCTCGGCCGGCCCGCCCACCATGATGGTCAGCGTGCCGTTCTTCGCGCCGATGTCGCCGCCAGAGACCGGCGCGTCCAGCGCCAATGCGCCCTTTGTCTTAAGCTTCCCGGCGATCATGCGCGAGCTGGCCGGCTTGATGCTGGAGTTATCCACGTAGACCATGCCCGGGTGCGCGCCTTCGATGACCCCCTTCGTCCCCAGTACTACTTTCTCTACATCGGGTGTGTCCGGCAGGTTCGTGAACACCACGTCGACCTGGGCCGTGACCTCGGCAGGAGAGCCGGCCCAGGCCGCCCCCTCGGACGCCAGCTCATCGACTGCCGCCTGTGAGCGGTTGTGCACAACAACTGGAAAGCCTGCCTTGAGGATGTTCCTCGCGATCGATTTCCCCATCAGTCCCAGGCCGATATAACCGACTTTGAGCATGCCGACTCCTTCTTCGTTCCCGCGGGTATGCGGCGATTATACCAACGGGGCTCCTGCAACGAAAAAGCGGCGCCCTCACTGTTTCTCAGTGAGGGCGCCGACCCTACGCTTGTCCGAGCCGTTGTAATTGCTACTGCTTAATCTCGTACGCCATTCCGACGGTCACGGTCAGCGTCATCGTGCCCGGGTTGATCGGCACCGCCAGGTCGGCCGCTCCGCCTGCGCCCTTGCCAAAGGACTGCATGATGGGCGTCGGGATGCTGTTGTTGTAGGTGATGGTCTGGATCTCGCCTAGTGTCACGCCGGCGGCCTTGGCCAGCTCCTGCGCCTGTGTCTGCGCATCCTTGACAGCCGCGTCGCGTGCCTGCTTGGTGGCGGGGTCCTTATCGGCGACGTCGAATTGGATGCTGTTGACATTATTGGCGCCGGACTTCACCGCCGCGTCGAGCAGCGCACCCAGGTTGCCCAGGTCGCGTACGGTAACGTAGACCGTGTTGTCGACCATGTACGTCGTGCCGATCTTCTGGTTGGTCTGCGGGTCGTACTGCGTGTTCGGGTAGATGCTGAAGTTGCTGGTGCGGATGTCTTTGGATGCCACGCCCGCGGTCTTCAGTGCGTCGACCACCTGCTGGGTCTGCGTGTTATTGGTCGCGACCGCTTCCGCCGCCGTCGGCGCCTCTGTGTGCACGCCGATATTGATGTAGGCGATATCCGGCGTAAGCTCCACCGTGCCCATTCCGGTCACGGACAGGCTGTGCAGGGCCGATCCCGGGTTCGCCACAACGGTCGCGGGGCCACAGGCGCTGAGGATGATGGCAGCGGGCAGAAGGACCGCCAGTAGAAGAGTGCTTCGTTTCATTGGATTCTCCTTTGATATGCCCAACAAGGTATTCAAGTTGCCGCTTCCGGCTGATTGCCGCCAGAGAACGGTCTTGCCAAGGGCCGTTGTGTTATGGATAGGACGCCCAAAGTTCCGAAATGTTCCCGCTTGCTGCCTGGAAGTTCCCTTGTATTTTAGTCGGTTTGCCGCTAGAATTTGGACAGATGTTCTATCATGTGTCTGGACGGACTGGCAGAATATCCAGTTGCGGAAATGATAACCCGTCCGGTTGTGCCCGCCTCTCTTGCCTCCTCACAGGCGCTGACAGGGAGTCTTATGCCGGTTGATTTCCAGCAAATACAAGCGAAGGTCCAGCAAATTGCGGAGCGCGAGCGGGCGCGTCTGACGCTGCTGGGGCAGCGCAAGGACGCTGCCATACATTTGCTGAATGATCAACAGCATAATCTCACCGCACTACGCGACAAGGTGAAGACCGCCAGCGAGACCGATTCGCGCATCCGCTGCGCCTCCCCCACAAACGAGTTCTTGATGTTCTCCGGGCCGTGTCCGGCTAGTCTCCCCGAGGCGACATTGATCGCGGTCGATGGCTCGCAGATCAACCCGGACCGGCACGCGGCGTTGCAGTTTGCTGTCGTCAACGCTGGCGCGGTGGTGATGCGGCCGGGTTCCGGCCAGGCCCCGGACCTGTGCACAAACAGTAAGTTGCTGTATGGCGAGGAACTCGAGAACAAGTCCGGAGATTTGATGAGCGAGCAGTTGATTGCCCTCCAGCGGGACCTGATGGAGCGCGAAATGATGATCGAGCTGGC